>JAESSK010000164.1 GCA_016764155.1 Rhizobiaceae bacterium | reverse complement strand
ATAGGAATGCCTTTGCGTGAGGGCTTGGTATTTGTCCATGACACCTTGGTTGGCTTTGACTTAAAAAAGGATATTAAAATTATGGCGGCGCGGGTGGTGAGGCAATCGTCGGGCCATTCGACGGAGAAGAATCCATCACCTTGATTGCTGATTTGAATGCAGGCGCTACCGGCTCCATGTGTTCCGCAACTTTGCCTGAAAAAATCAGGGAAGTGGTAGTCGATCATCGCGAAGGCAGAAAATCAGAGGCAGCAATTGGCTACGAAAAAATACTGCCGCTGATCAATTTTGAAAACCGCCAATGCGGCTGGCGCTCCTGCAAAGTAGTCATGAAAGAAGGCGGCGTGATTAAATCAGAAGCGGTACGCCATCCTAGCCGTGATCTCCACCCGGCAACCAGAGCCGAATTGCTGGAGCTCGCCCGGCCTCACGATCTCATCGCCATGCATTGGGGAAAATGATTGGCTCTTAATTTGGGGCCTCAGAATAATTCACCTCTCGTTTCGCAATAATTTTGGGTGATATTTTTTCTTAACTGGTTTAGAAGTTTACAACTGATTTCATAAGTTTTGTTTTTGATAAGAGGAGTTTTTGCGATGGATGATCTGGTGATGATAGGCCCGATGCTGGCAAGTGTTGGCGAGGCATTGGAGAAGAATTTTACGGTCCACAAATATTGGGAAGCCGATGACAAAGACGCCTTTTTGGCCAGCCAGAAAGATACCCGCTTTGTTGCAACTGCCAGTGGTTGTTCCGGCGATATCATGAGGGCAATGCCTGCCCTTAAACTCGTTGCAAGTTTTGGCGTCGGTTACGATTCGGTGGACGTTGAAACAGCAAAAGAACGTGGTATCAAAGTTACCAATACACCAGATGTATTGAGCGATGCAGTTGCTGAATTAACCCTCGGACTGATGCTTTCCCTTTGCCGCCGTATTGTGGCTTCCGACAAATACGTTCGCGATGGTAAGTGGCTTGCAGATGGTAATTATCCGCTGACCAGTGAACTGACCGGAGCGACCGTTGGTATTTTGGGCCTTGGCCGCATCGGTAAGGAAATTGCCGCTCGTTGCCAAGCCTTCAAAATGCGCGTGGTCTATCATGGCCGCACCGAACAGCGCTTCTCGCCTTTTCCTTATTATGCTGATCTTGAAGAAATGGCCAAGGATGTAGATTGGCTTGTTGCTGTTGTACCAGGTGGTGCCGGAACCGCCGGTTTGGTAAATCGTAAAGTCATGAATGCACTGGGTCCAAAAGGCTCATTGGTCAATTTGGGTCGTGGTTCACTGATCGATGAACCTGTGATGATCGAGATGCTGAAATCTGGAGAATTGGGTGCCGCTGCGCTGGACGTTTTTGCAGAAGAACCAAAAATGTCGGAAGAATTATGGGCAATGGATAATGTGGTTCTCACACCTCATTCCGCCAGCGCCACCGATAAAACCCGCTGGGGCATGGGCGATCTCGTTGTGCGTAACCTGCTTGCCCATCAGTCTGGTAATCCGCTGATCACACCAGTGGTTTAATCGAGCATGTGGACTTTTTCGGCGGCAGTATTTCTGCTGATCATAACGCCGGGGCCGGGGGTTTTATCAACCGCCGGTGTCGGTGCTGCCTTCGGTAAAGAGGCTGGTCTTCGATACGTGATCGGTCTTTTTATCGGCACCAACCTGGTGGCCCTGGCCGTTGTGACCGGGCTTGCCGCAATTGTTTTTTCTGTGCCGTTTGTTCGCAGTATATTGCTGGTGTTGTCGGTATTATATCTGATCTATCTGGCATTCAGGATTGCCTCTGCCGGCGCAAAAATTGCCTTCATCGAAGCCAAGAGCAAGCCTGGAATTCTCAACGGCATTGCGCTTCAGGCGATCAACCCAAAGGCCTATGCGGTGAACACAACCTTGTTCACCGGGTTTGCTTTTATGCCAGAGGCTTTCTTGAGCGAGACATTGATCAAATTTGCGATCATGGCATTGATCTGGATACCCATCCATCTGGCTTGGTTGGCCGCAGGTATTTTCGTCGAGCAGCTTAATCTCGATCCAAAAGTTCAATTCCGGATAAATATCGCCATGGCTTCCGCCATGATGATTGTTGTTTCGCTCGCAGTATTTTCACTTATCGGCGGCAAGTAGTTTCCGCTCCCGTTGCCAGATATAGAAGCCACTACCAACGATGATTGTAGTTCCGGCAATGGTCCAGCTATTTGGGATTGCACCAAAGACCACCCAGCTTAAAACCGTTGCATAAATGATCTGTACGTAAACCAGCGGGGCAAGGGTTGAGGCCTGAGAAAATCGGTGTGCGATTGTCAACAAGGTGTGGCCAACCGCGCCAAATATCCCAATCAGAAACAGCAAAACCCACAACAATGGACTGGATGGTGTGGTCCAGACATAATATGCGACGGGTGAGATAAACAGCAAAGGAAGGCCACTGGCATAAATTTGTGATACCGCATTGCTGTCGCCATTGCCGGCGATCTTCCGGGTTAGTACGAAATAAAATGACGCGCACAACATCGCCGCCAGTGACAAAAGCATGGCCCAGTGAAATTCAGCAGACCAAACTTGCGTTATCACCAACACACCTAGGAAGCCGACAAAAACAGCTGTCAGTCGTCTCGCGCCAACGGTCTCATTAAGAATTTTGATACTCAACAAGCAAACAACCAAAGGAGATGTAAAAAATATCGCAATGGTCACGGTCAAGGGAAGATAAGCCAGGGCCACGAAATTGAACACCGTTGAACCGAGTAGGCCCAGCCCGCGCAGCACCTGCATTTTAGGACTGTTGGATTTAAAAATCCCCACGCCCTCGCGTGGCAGATAAAATAATACGATGACAACAAAATGTGCAAGAAACCGGGTAAATACAATCTGCAATGTTGATAGATCGTTGGCAGCCATATATTTAGCCATGGTGTCCATGGACGCAAACATTAAGAATGCGCCCAACATCAAAATAACGGCTAGTATAATTCTGCTATTTTCACCCGTCTCAGTTACGGAATTGTGATTCAAGCGATGTCGTCCTCAAGGAAATACCGAACACTATCGGCAAAGGATGCATCCGCAACAAAACCAAGAGCCAGCGCTTTTTCCGGCTTGAAATTAGCACGCCAGCCAAGCACGATTTTTTCAATCACCAGGTCTGTATCCCATGTAATTCTTGCTTCTGCTTCCGGTCCTGCAACTTCGCTCATTGCTGCAATCATCTCACCGATTGTATCGGTACGACCGGGCAAGTTCATATTGCGGTTAAAGCCGAATGCCTCAGCTGGAACGCTGGCCGCATGAATGAGATTGGTAATGATCGTGCGCGGTGCCGTATGCCAAACAGGAAATTCTTTTCCNACCGGACAGTTNGATGCATTGCCCTCAAGCGTGTCNCGGAAAATCGACGACATGAAAGAAGANGCTGCAGCATTGGCTTTGCCCGGGCGAATGGAAACCGTCGGCAGACGCAAGCCCCGCCCATCGATATAACCTTTGCGGGAATAATCCTGCAGCAATAATTCACCAATGGCTTTTTGAGNGCCGTAAGAAGTTTGCGGGTTCAGTTCNATACCGTCCACAACCGGGTCTGGCGCTTCGCCGCCATGGACCGCACAAGAGGATGCGTAAACCACCATCGGGTTGGTACCCAGATCCGCAGCAGCTTTAAGAATGTTCATTGTGCCGCCAAGATTGACGCGCATGCCCAGATCAAAATCGGCTTCTGCAGCGCCCGATACCACTGCGGCTAGATGATAAATCACATCNAGGCCGTCGGCAAACAAGGCGCTTACNGCTGCCGCATCGCTGATATCTGCTGCNACATAAGTAATTTTGACAGCNCCATCAATCGGGCCNGGTTCAACAATATCNGCAAGAATAATTTCGGAAATTTTATTGCCGTTCAGTTCACTGTCCTCGGACAGCTTACGCGCCAGCTTTTGTCCAATAAACCCACCGCCACCAGTAATTAAAATACGCATTAGTTAGCCCACCCACCATCAATAATATGTGCTTGCCCAGTCGTAAACGAGCTTTCGTCTGAAGCAAGATATACGACCAAATTAGCAATTTCCTCTGCTGTTGCAATGCGCCCCATGGGCTGGCGTGCAACAAAATCCGCCATCGCTTTATCAAAATCGCCCGTTGCATGAAGACGCTCATGCAGAGAAGGGCTTTCAACCGTTCCAGGGCAAATACAATTGCAGCGGATATTATCCGTCACATAGTCTTTGGCGACCGATTTGGTCAGGCCGATAACGGCGGCCTTGGTTGTGCCGTAGACCATCCGGCTTGGCGCGCTGATGACCGAAGAACAGACAGATGACATATTCACAATCACGCCACCGCCCCGTTCAATCATGCCCGGAAGAGCCGCTCGAATGGTATGAAATTGCGCTTTGACATTTAGGTTGAAAGCAAAATCCAGCTCTTCTTCTGATGCCTCAAGAATGGTGCCGTTATGGACAAAGCCCGCGCAATTAAAAAGGATGTCCGGTGCAAAATCACCAATAGCCGATTTGCTTGCGGCAGGGTCCATTGCGTCCATTACTAACGTTTCGCAACCCTCTAGCGTAGCAAGTGCTTCACCATTAATATCGGTTGCGAGAACCTTCGCACCTTCACGAATGAAGGCCTCAACGGTTGCTTTGCCAATGCCCTGACCGGCGGCAGTAATAAATGCCTTTTTGCCTTCTAATCTCATTTTTTAGAACCAAACAGGTTCTCAAAAAAGTTCACCATTTCAGGAACCATTTTATCGGCCCAGCCGGTTGCCTTGGCGAGGCCCAAAGTATTTTTCGTGCCAGTAGACATTTGACTTGGAACACCAAAATCGTCGGCCATGGATGAATAATAACCAACATCCTTGCGTGCATTGGCAATGGTGAAGGCAAGCGCATTCGGGTCACCATCAACAGCATATGCTTTGATGAAATCCATCATGCCGGATTTTAGCGGGCCAGCCGACATCACTTGATGCAGCGTGTCGCGCGGTAGACCGGCAAGATCGGCCATGGCAAATGCTTCAGACATGGCGCAAGCCGTGGTCATGGCATAAAAATTATTGATCAGTTTCAGTGTGTGGCCAGCGCCGAGCGGACCCACATGGAAAATATTCTCACCAATATCTTCAAGCACTGGTTTGATTTCATCAAAATCTGCCTTGTCGCCAGCGGTCATGATATTGAGCAGGCCATCCACAGCATGTGAAGGCGTGCGGCCCAATGGGCTATCCATATAGCGAGCGCCTTTGGCTGCCATATCGGCGCCGATTTTTTTGGTAGAGCCGGGGAGTGATGTGCCTGTATCGATGATTAACTGGCCAGATTTTGCTCCGGCCAAAACGCCGTTTTCACCGTAAACGCGTGATTCAACAGAATCCGATGTGCCCATGCAGAACATTACGATGTCGCTGGCTGCGGTTAGTTCACGAGAGGTTTTAAATTCGGTGGCACCAGCAGCAACAGCGGCATCTACGGCGGTGCCGCTGAGCCCGCTCATGCCCTCGATTCGACGGTACGAGATTGCTTTGTCTGAGTCCCATGAGCCAAAGACCGCATTGATGGCGAGCTCGAGCTGCTTGATTGGATTCTG
>JAESSK010000163.1 GCA_016764155.1 Rhizobiaceae bacterium | reverse complement strand
TTATCAATGCTGGTTTAGGAAGAAGGTGGCGGGCCAAGTATCAAGTTTTGGATTAGATGGCCCGCGCGCGACAAGATCATAGTAAGGACAAATGCATTCAACAAATTTGTTCCTGCTCGAATGAGCCTGAATCTAAAGAGTGAAGAAAGGCCACGCACAAGAAACCACCCGATGATAGCAATCGCCGGTCCTTTGATCTTCCAATCAAGTGTCAGAATATTATCAAAGGGTATGAGCGTCAGTAAAAATTCTTGTATGGCCATAATTTTATAACAAACAATCTGGGAATCGACTTCCATTGTCCTATAGGCAAAAAATAACGAAAGAACAATAAGAGGCACAAATGGCAGATAAATTTGACATAATTATTATCGGCGGTGGCCCTGGCGGCTATGTGGCTGCAATTCGTGCAGCGCAACTTGGTTTGAAAACCGCAGTAGTCGAACGCGAGCACATGGGTGGCATTTGCCTCAACTGGGGGTGTATCCCAACCAAAGCCTTGCTGCGCTCTGCCGAAATCTATCATCAAATGGAACGAGCCAAGGATTACGGACTTACCGCCGATAAATTCGGCGCTGATATTGCAGCCGTTGTAAAACGTTCACGCGGTGTATCAACCCAGCTTACTACAGGCGTTGGCGGCTTGATGAAGAAAAATAAAGTGACCATCATTTGGGGCGAAGCAGAAATCGTCAAAGCTGGCGAAGTCAAAGTTTCCACCATGAAAAAGAAACCGATGGAACCCCAAGCCAAACCGCCACGCGGAACGCTGGGTGAGGGGACTTATCACGCCAAGAACATCATCATTGCTACAGGCGCACGTCCAAGAACGTTGCCAGGTATTGAACCAGATGGTGAAAAAATATGGACGTATTTCGACGCACTTGTGCCAAAGGACATGCCAAAATCTCTGCTGGTCATGGGTTCAGGTGCCATAGGCATCGAATTTGCCAGCTTCTATCACACCCTCGGTGCTGATGTGACGGTTATCGAATTGATGCCTAATATCATGCCGGTTGAAGACGAGGAAATTTCCAAACTTGCCCGCAAGCAATTAGAAAAACGCGGCATGAAAATTCTCACCGAAGCAAAAGTATCAAAAGTTGAGAAAACCGCGTCCGGTGTTACGGCAACCGTAGAAACCAAAGATGGCAAGCAGGAAAAATTCAACGCCGATGCGTTGATTTCAGCCGTTGGTGTTCAGGGTAATATCGAAAATCTAGGCCTTGAAAAACTCGGCGTTAAAACCGATCGCGGCTGTATCGTTATTGATAGTTACGGCAATACCAACGTCCCGGGCATTCTTGCTATTGGTGATGTGGCTGGCCCACCAATGCTCGCCCATAAGGCAGAGCATGAAGGCGTGATCTGCGTTGAAAAGATCGCAGGTAAATCTCCACACCCAATGGATAAAAACCAGATACCTGGCTGCACCTATTGCGACCCACAAGTGGCGTCAGTCGGTCTGACCGAGGCCAAAGCCAAAGAAGCCGGCTACAAGATCAAAGTCGGGCGCTTCCCGTTCATCGGAAATGGCAAAGCAATTGCATTGGGTGAACCGGACGGCTTGGTGAAAACCATATTTGACGAAAAAACCGGACAGCTTCTCGGCGCCCATATGGTGGGAACGGAAGTCACTGAACTCATTCAGGGTTTTGTCATCGCCATGAACCTTGAAACCACAGAAGAAGACCTGATGCATACGGTTTTCCCGCACCCGACATTATCTGAAATGATGCATGAAAGCGTACTTGATGCCTATGGGAAGGTGATAAACTTCTAGCATCTCAACCCTACGGATCAGCCTATGCCAAAACCGCTAAATGCCTTTTTATGGATATTTTGTGCTATAATCGCATTTGGCGTGCTGGTTGGATTGTTAAACCTTTGGAACCCGCAAGCGGTACATATCCCGTTTGGGCCAAATGGAGAAAGCGCTGAAGGACTGGACGGAATGATCGCATCTGTTCTATCTAGCGGCGTGTTAGGTTTGATTTTCGGCCTGCTTGCGGCACTCATCACTTGGGTGTTTAAGGCAGGGGTGAACAAGGCAAATAAACGGAACTAATTGATGGTAACGGTACTCGACACAACAGGCGCCAATACACCCAGTGTAAAACCGCGCCACCCTGAAAAGGTCAACCGACCCGATAATGCCATCCAGCGCAAACCGTCATGGATTCGTGTGAAGGCTGGTGGTTCCAAAGTTTACGATGAAACCCGAAAAATCGTTAAAGAAAACGGCCTTGTAACCGTGTGCGAAGAAGCCGGTTGCCCCAATATTGGCGAATGCTGGTCGAAAAAACACGCCACCATGATGATCATGGGCGACACCTGCACAAGGGCCTGTGCCTTTTGTAATGTGCGCACCGGCAAGCCCAATCCACTAGATGTAGCCGAACCTGAAAATGTTGCAATTGCCGTTGAAAAATTAGGTCTGAAGCATGTGGTGATCACATCGGTGGATCGCGATGATTTAGCCGATGGTGGCGCAGAACATTTCGTTCAGACCATCCAAGCCATTCGCGCCCGCTCGCCGGGTACCACAATTGAAATTCTCACTCCAGATTTCCAGCGTAAAGAAGGCGCATTGGAAAAAGTGGTCGCGGCCAAGCCCGACGTCTTCAACCATAATATGGAAACCGTTCCATCCAAATATCTGTCGGTACGCCCAGGTGGACGTTATTTTTACTCGATCCGCCTGTTGCAAAAGGTCAAGGAACTGGATCCGACCATGTTCACCAAATCGGGCATCATGGTAGGCTTCGGNGAAGAGCGAAATGAAGTTCTGCAATTGATGGATGATTTGCGCTCGGCTGATGTGGATTTCATGACNATCGGTCAATATCTGCAGCCAACCAGCAAGCATCATAAAATCGTGCGGTTCGTGACACCAGACGAGTTTGACGCCTATGCAACGATTGCGAAGACCAAAGGCTTTCTGCTTGTATCTTCTTCGCCCCTGACACGTTCATCGCACCATGCCGGTGAAGATTTTGCCCTGCTNCAGGCNGCAAGGAACAACCGGTAGCAATGCCGAAGTTTGATAAAAAACACGTCGTAAATCACAGCGCCAGCCAGATGTTTGATCTGGTCGCTGACGTGGAGCAATACCCTGAATTCCTACCCCTATGCAGCGGATTGCAAGTGCTTTCCCGACGGGAAAAAAANGGACGAACAGTCCTCACGGCNAATATGACNGTTGCTTATAAATTGCTGCGCGAGACATTCACCAGTCAGGTGATCTTNAACCCGGANGANTTNCAAATCGATGTGAAATATATCGATGGCCCNTTCCGCTATCTCGACAACCGGTGGAAATTCACAGACNTNGAAGAAGGCAAATGCGAGATCAGCTTTGCCATTGATTATGAATTCAAAAGCAAAATGCTCGGCGCCGTGATGGGAGCGATGTTTGAAATAGCCTTTGGTCGTTTCACGACAGCTTTCGAAGAACGCGCCAATAAAATCTACGCTTGATCTATTGTTCCTCGGCCTGCAGGCCATAGGCTAGCAACATTTCAAAAGCCATTTTCACAGTTTCATTACGAATTTCATCCCGGCTCAAATCACCAAAACGAAATTCCTCAGCAAAAGCACCTTCTTCAATTTTGTTGGCAACAGCAATGAAAACCAAGCCCACAGGCTTGTCCTCAGTCCCTCCACCGGGTCCGGCAATGCCTGTAACCGCAACGCTTGCAGTAGCATTGGAACGCTCCAATGCACCCTGAGCCATTTGAGCAGCTACTTCCATTGAAACAGCTCCCACGCTTTCCAAACTTTCCTCAGAAACCCCAATCAACTCATGTTTGGCTTCATTGGAATAGGTGACAAAACCACGTTCCACCACGTCGGATGAGCCAGCAATTGAAGTCAGCAGTGCCATAATAAGGCCGCCAGTGCATGATTCCGCCGAGGTGATTTTACCATTTTCGGCACGAAACCGCTCAAGCACCATTTCGGCCATGACGGGAAGTTCGGGATCAATTTGCATGTTCTATACTCCTGAAAAAACTACAGTGGCATTGGCCAACGCCGTAATACCTTCTTGTCTGCCCACCGCCCCGATTTTCTCGTTGGTGGTGGCTTTGACCGATACTCTTTTTAATTCAACACCGCATGTTTTAGCAACGAATGCCCGCATGGCCTCGCGGTGCGGGCCGATCTTTGGTGTTTCACAAATCAGCGTCACATCCAGATGGGTAATTGTGCCACCTTCAGCTTTCACAAGTCCAACCGCATGTTCCAAAAATAGATAGGAAGCAGCACCTTTCCACTTCGCTTCTGAGGGCGGGAAATGGGAACCGATATCCCCGTCACCAATCGTGCCAAGCAGGGCGTCGGTGAGCGCGTGCAGACCAACATCTGCATCGGAATGCCCTTGCAATCCCATGTCATGGGCAATTTCCAAACCGCATAGGGTGACAAAACTGCCGGGGCCAAGGGTGTGAATATCATAGCCATTGCCCGTCCGTACATCGGGAATATTTTGATCCAGCATTCTACGCTCCGCAATTTCCATATCGTGTGGCGTGGTGATTTTGATATTATCACTGCTCACTTCAACCATTTTGACCTTCATACCGGCCCATTCTGCAACGGCGGCATCATCGGTGAATTGATCAAGCCCTTCGTTTTTCGCTTTCAGGTGGGCTGCATGAATTTCCGTAAATACAAAACCCTGCGGCGTCTGTGCTGCAAACAAATTCGCGCGCGGTACGGTTTCCGATACAAAGCCGGAATCATCCACCCGTTTAATGGTTTCCAAAATNGCATGGCCGGGCAGGGCGCAATGGTTCGGTGCTATATTNTCAANAACCGCNGAAATCGTCGCGTGAGAAACAAAGGGCCGCGCCGCATCGTGGATNAANACATNNTCTACATNAGCCAACGCATCAACACCAAGACAACAACTGGCTTGNCGTGTTGTTCCACCGGTNACNGGNNNTAAAAGCTTTTCGTGGGGAGAGGTGGCATTGGCATAGAGNTCNTAATCATCACCGTGAATGACCACNTGAACCNTATCAATATCNGGATGGGTGCAAAANTTCTCAATGCTCATCTGCAANATCGAGCGATCACCCANCATAAAATATTGNTTAGGCCCCGCATTATCGGCACCCATGCGNTGCCCACGCCCCGCNGCAACAATTACAACCGCATTAATGGTCAAAGTCCAATTCCTCACGAAACACTTGTGATTTNCTTAGGCATTGTTTAAAAANAGGCAATTCNGCAATTGCCTAAAATTTAGGCAGTCACGAAAGACGGCCTTATTGATGCAATTAGATCANCCCCTCACCATTGGCAATGTAAAATTGCGCAATCGTGCATTACTGGCCCCCATGTCCGGGGTNAGTGATCTGCCGTTTCGCGAACTTGCGTGGAAATTTGGTGCCGGCATGGTGGTNTCGGAAATGGTTGCCAGCGAGTCTTTTGTNGAAGGTGAAGCTGAAATGCACCTGAAGGCCCAATCNGGCAGTCTCCCCACNCACATGGTGCAATTGATTGGCCGCGAGGCCCATTGGATGGGNCGGGCTGCNAAAATGATNGANGCGCAGGGCGCAGATATCATCGATATCAATATGGGATGCCCGGCGAGAAAAGTGACCACAGGATATTCAGGCTCGGCCCTGATGCGCGATTTGGATCACGCGCTCACCCTNATCGATGCTGTGGTAGAAAGCGTGGACGTGCCCGTAACCTTAAAAATGCGTCTGGGTTGGGATCAGNNTAGCATTAACGCCGCCGAACTNGCCAAACGNGCAGANGATGCAGGCGTNCANATGATTACCGTGCATGGCAGAACCCGTTGTCAGTTCTATAAAGGTACAGCCGACTGGGCCGCTATTAAATCTGTCAGCGAAGCCGTTTATATACCCGTGGTCGTCAATGGCGATATTAATGATAGAACAAGCGCTGAGCGAGCCCTTGAACAATCAAATGCCCAAGCCGTTATGGTCGGAAGAGCAAGCTACGGCGCACCATGGTTGGCCGGAGAAATCGCCATGGGAGAAAAATCGATTGCAGAAAATTTGACTGAACTGCAATCCACTATCATCGAACATTACGAAGCCATCTGCCTGCATTANGGNAAATTCCTCGGTGTAAGACATGCNAGAAAACATCTTGGCTGGTACATGGATAAAATCGCATCTGGTCCGGANTTNGCNGCACTNCGCCTCCAGATATTGCGCGCTGAAGAACCTNNCGAAGTCATCCCGCTCATTGGTGAAATATTCCGCATATCCGATGGCCTGCCAAATAAATCCATTGCAGCATNATGTCAGAACCAACCGAAAATATTGTCGATAATACATCCGCTAACGTACTGGATAGCCTTCCCCATCCAGTCCTTATGGTTGGTGCGGAAGGCGATATTTGTTTTGCAAATGCTGCCGCTGAATCATTCTTCAAAGCATCAGCCGCCATCCTGTCGCGTCAAACGCTTTCCGATCTTCTGCCCTTTGATAGCCCGGTACTTGCGGTGGTAGAGCAGGTGCGCACGCTTGGTTCGCTGGTCAACGAATATAAAATAGATATCTCGTCCCCTCGCATTGGCGGAAGAAAGACCGTGGATATCTACGCTTCTCCAGCNGTTGAAGCTGCAGGTGCCGTAGTATTGATGTTTCAACAGGGTAATATGGCCGAGAAAATGGATCGCCAGCTCACCCATAGAGGGGCCGCACGTACAGTGACNGGCCTTGCTGCAATGCTGGCCCATGAAATCAAAAACCCTCTTTCAGGCATAAGAGGGGCCGCACANCTGCTTGAAAGTTCCGCCAGTGAAGACGACCAAATCCTCACCCGACTGATTACCGATGAAACCGACCGTATCGTGAAAATCGTCGATCGAATGGAAGTCTTTTCCGATCAACGACCAATTGAACGCACGCCGGTCAATATTCACTCGGTGCTGGAACACGTGAAACGGATTTCAGAAAACGGCTTTGCAAAAAATATCCAGATTATAGAGCAATATGATCCCTCGCTGCCGCCCGTTTTTGGTAACAAAGATCAATTGATTCAGGTTTTCCTAAATTTGGCCAAAAACGCTTCAGAGGCGATTTCAGATCATTCGCAGGGAAAGATCACCTTTTCCACGGCCTATAAGCCGGGTATTCGCTTGAGCTCACCGGGTTCCAGCGAACGGGTTTCTCTACCGCTAGAATTTTGCGTTTCCGATAATGGTTCTGGTGTGCCTGATGAATTAATGGCTCATATATTTGACCCATTTGTAACTTCCAAAACCAATGGATCAGGCCTTGGATTGGCACTGGTCGCAAAAATCATTGGCGACCATGGTGGCGTGGTGGAATGTACATCACACACCGATACAACCGTCTTCCGTATTTTATTGCCTGCATCCCAAGATGAAATGGAGGACGCATAATTATGGTTGANAAAACCAAGACCATTCTATTGGCCGATGATGATGCCGCCATTCGTACCGTATTGAACCAGGCATTAACCCGGGCCGGTTTTGAAACTCGCACCACCTCCAACACTGCCACATTGTGGCGCTGGATTTCCAGCGGAGAGGGCGATTTGGTGGTAACCGATGTTATCATGCCCGATGGTAATATTTTTGATATCATGCCCCGAATTACCGATCACAGACCTGATTTGCCGATCATCGTGATGNGCGCTCNAAACACTTTCATGACCGCAATCAAGGCATCAGAACTGGGGGCATATGATTATTTACCCAAGCCGTTTGATTTAAATGAATTGATTGGTGCGGTTGAACGGGCGTTTTCGCAGCAAACAAGCAACGGCAATCTTAAACCAGCAGACGATAGTGAAAACATGCCACTGGTCGGGCGCTCTAACGCCATGCAAGAGGTTTACCGCGTTCTGGCGCGTTTGATGCAAACAGATTTAACGCTGATGGTCACCGGGGAATCCGGTACGGGCAAGGAGTTGGTTGCGCGAGCATTGCACGATTACGGCAAGCGCCGAGACGCGCCATTCATCGCCATAAACATGGCTGCAATTCCAAAAGATTTAATTGAATCTGAATTGTTTGGCCATGAAAAAGGAGCCTTTACCGGAGCTCATAGCCGTTCCTCGGGTAGTTTTGAGCAGGCAGAAGGTGGCACGCTGTTTCTTGATGAGATCGGTGACATGCCGATGGAAGCTCAAACAAGACTTCTGCGTGTGTTACAACAAGGAGAATATACAAGGGTTGGTGGGCGCATCCCCATCAAGTCTGATGTTCGCATTATCGCAGCCACAAATAAAAATCTCAACGAGCTGATCAAAAACGGCCTGTTTCGCGAGGATTTATATTACCGTTTGAATGTTGTTCCCCTGAGAATTCCACCCCTTCGGGAACGCGCAGATGATATTCCTGATCTCGTTCGCCATTTCATTCAAAAGGCCGAGCATGATGGATTGGGCGTCAAGACATTTGAAAATGATGCGTTGATCACCCTTAGTGAACACATGTGGCCTGGTAACGTGCGCGAATTGGAAAACCTCATTCGACGCCTAATGGCACTCTATCCGCAAGAAACAATCAGCAGGCAGGTCATCGAACATGAACTATCGATTGACGAAAGTCCTATCGATACAGCAGCCACCTCTGGCGACATAACAACAAACTTGCGGGATGCAACGGAGCGTTATGTACAAGATCATTTTGCTGAATATGACGATGATAGTACCGGCTTTTCCACGGGGCTCTATCAAAAATTATTGCACGAGGTGGAATATCCGTTGATCGTATCAACACTGGCTGCAACTGGCGGCAACCAGATAAAGGCGGCAGAACTATTGGGCCTAAATCGAAATACCCTGCGCAAAAAAATCAACGATCTTGATATCAAAGTTACGCGTACCATGCGGTAATACGAGACCATTTTGCTGCCTGAAGTTGCAGTCAAATATTTCTGCCCAAATATACTACATTGACGCATTGTTTCATTTTTGCCACATTCAAGTTGCAAAAATACAACTGATTCAGTCACCACGAATTCAGGACCCTGCTGAGTGTCAAAAATAACCCCAATAAATCTGGATATCCGCAAAGCTAATGACGGTTTGGCTGTGGATGAAACAAAACCTGATGTGTCTTCAGAGAAAAAACGGTCTTCCAAGCTGGTTGGAAATACCTTTTTTGAAAGCCAGTCAACCACCCGATTATTCGGGCTGTTCACGGTGCTTGCCCTTCTTATCAGCGGTACCATCACGTTCTTCACCCTGATCGGGCTAACCCCCTTTGATCCCAAGGATGAGACGACGGCCCTGACAGCCGTTGCGATAAATGGCACGCTTTCAATCGTTCTGCTGGTGTTGATCGGTCGTGAAATTGCAAAGATATTGCGTTCCAGAAAAAAGGGCAGGGCGGCTTCCAGATTGCATGTGCGCCTGATTACTCTTTTCAGTCTGGTGGCAGCGGTACCGGCAATCATCGTTGCCATTGTTGCAGGCGTGACATTGGATCAAGGTCTCGATCGCTGGTTTGAAATCCGCACAAAAAATATTATCAATTCGTCGGTCAGCGTGGCTGTTGCCTATATGAATGAGAGCAATCGCAGCTTGATGGGAAATACCATCAACATGGCTGCTGATCTGGATCGCAACAGGCGGCTTTTTGCCCTCGATCGGCGCGGTTTCAATAATCTGGTCACTTTGCACGCGCGAGGACGTGGTTTTGTCAGCGCCGCCCTTGTGCGGGAAAATGGTAATATCATCCTCAGCGCCGATCTGAAAACCGTAACTTCTCCGCCATTGGTTCATTCAGAAGCACTGGAAGCGGCCAAAAGTGGTGATGCTGTAGCCATTCCGCGAGGAAAGGGCAATTTCGTTGGCGCAGTGATGAAACTTAAAAACATCTCCAACGCTTATCTTTATACCGTGGTCGCCCTACCTGAGGCGGTGATCAGAGCGCTTCAGGAAACCGAAGATAACGTCAAAGAATACGGTCAGATGGAAAAAACCCGGATACCGGTACAAATCGCCTATGCGATACTTTATATCGGTCTTTGTTTGATCGTTCTGCTCGCGGCGATCTGGATGGGAATAAGTGTTGCCGATAGAATTGTGTCCCCCATACGCCGATTGATTTTTGCTGCAAACGAAGTCAGTTCCGGCAATCTGGAAGTATCCGTCGATACAACGCATTCTGAAGGCGATTTGATGTTTTTGAGCGAAAAGTTCAATCTCATGATTTCCGATTTGAATAAACAGCGCAAAGAACTGGTTTCAGCCCGGGACGAAATGAACCAGCGTGCCCACTTCACCGAGGCGGTGCTTTCTGGAGTGAGTTCGGCGGTAATCGGAATTGATTCTAGGGGCAGGGTAACGCTGGCCAACCGTTCTGCGCTGGAACTGCTGAGCGATGAAATTATCAACTTCAAAAATCCGGTGCCACTGGCAAGTTTTTCCAGTGAACTCGCCGCAGCATTTGAAAACGCAATCGGTTCGCAAAGAGCCGTACATCACGAACAAATCACCATGCTGCGAAACGGTCGCGAGCGCACGCTCAATGTCACTGTTACGCTGGAGGGGCAAACGGCAGATGAACATTCTTATGTGGTNACAATCGATGATATCACCGATCTTGTGGCAGCCCANCGCAACACNGCATGGGCCGATGTTGCCCGTAGAATTGCCCATGAAATCAAAAATCCATTAACTCCAATTCAGCTTTCTGCGGAGCGCATNCGNCGTCGCTTCGGCAAACAAATTACGGCTGACAAAGATATATTTGACCAATGCACGGATACAATTGTGCGACAGGTNAGNGATATCGGCCGCATGGTTGACGAATTCTCGTCATTCGCCCGCATGCCTGCTCCTGAAATTAGAACTGGTAATCTACAAAATATAGTTCGCGAAACAGTNTTCCTGCAAAAGGTAGGATTTCCCGATATTGAGTTCACCAGTGAATATGAAAATCAGCCNATCCATTGTGAATTCGATGCAAGGCTGCTTTCTCAGGCGTTGATCAATGTATTAAAAAATGCAGCAGAGGCCATCGAAGCTGTGTCTTCGGACAATATAGACAAAGGGAAAATCACCATTCGGGTATATAAGGACGATACCAANGCNATAATCGATATCATAGATAACGGCAAAGGCCTGCCAAAAGAAAACCGTCTGCGCCTGCTNGAACCATACATGACCACAAGAGATAAGGGCACAGGCCTCGGATTAGCAATTGTGCGTAAAGTTTTGGAAGACCATGGTGGCAATATCGAATTACTGGATGCNCCNGATGTGACCGATGGAGTGGAAGGTGCTCACGGCGCAATGATGCGCCTGATCCTGCCAATGCCGGAAAAGCCCGTGAAAAAGGTAGAACCCAATAACGAAAATAAAGTGGAAGCGTAAGTAGCATGGCGTCAGACATATTAATTGTTGATGATGAAGTCGATATTCGCGAGCTTGTCGCAGGCATTCTCGAGGATGAAGGGCACGGCACGCGTACGGCTGCCAACAGTGATGAAGCCCTTGCNACAATTAAGGAACGACGCCCAACGCTGATTTTTCTGGATATCTGGATTCAGGGATCGAAGCTCGACGGTCTGGAATTACTCGACGAAATCAAAGCGGCTCATCCAGAAATCCCCATCGTGATGATTTCCGGCCACGGCAACATCGAAACTGCCGTTTCCGCNATCAGGCGAGGNGCCTATGANTATATCGAAAAGCCATTCAAAGTGGATCGTCTGATTTTGATTGCGGAGCGTGCCCTTGAAACGTCCAGTTTAAAAAAACAGGTCAAGGAGCTGCAGCATAAAAGCGCCGATATGCCGGATATATTGGGCAGTTCNNTCGCCACCAATGCACTGCGCCAAACAATCGAACGCGTCGCGCCAACCAATGCCAGGGTTATGATTTCTGGCGCCTCAGGCACAGGCAAAGAGCTTGTAGCGCGAAACATCCATTCCCTTTCAAACCGAGCCGATGGCCCCTTCATTGCGCTAAACGCGGCAAATATTACGCCAGAACGTATGGAAATAGAGCTTTTTGGCACAGAATCGGAAACGGATGATGGTGATGATAGAAAAGTTGGCGCTATGGAAGAAGCCCATAACGGTACGCTCTATATCGACGAAATCGCCGATATGCCACGCGACACGCAAAGTAAAATTCTGCGCGTTTTGGTCGATCAAAAATTTGAACGGGTAGGGGGGAATACCAAGGTAGCGGTCGATGTCCGCGTTTTATGTTCTACTGCCCAAGACCTTGAAAAACTAATTGCAGAAGGCATGTTCCGCGAAGATTTATTCCATCGTCTGGCGGTAGTCCCTATTCATGTACCCTCACTGGCAGAGCGCCGTAGCGATATTCCGGAACTGGTTTCAGCCTTTTTGGAACAAATCGGGCGTCAGTCTGGGATCGGTGCATGCGTCATTGGGGATGATGCAATGGCTGTATTGCAGGCCCACGACTGGCCGGGCAATATCCGTCAGTTGCGCAATAACATCGAACGTTTGATGATTCTCTCCCGCGATGAAGATGGGGTGATTTCCGCAGACATGCTGCCCAGCGAAATTGGTGAAATGTTACCCCAGGCAGGCGGCAATAATGGCGAACACTTGATGGCGCTGCCTCTAAAAGAGGCGCGCGAAGCGTTTGAGAAGGATTATCTGGCAGCACAAGTTGGGAGGTTTGGCGGAAATATCTCGCGTACAGCCGAATTCATTGGTATGGAACGCTCAGCCTTACATCGAAAAATTAAAACGCTGGGCTTGTTTGAAGGTAAAACCTAAGAGTGCCAAAAATGGACGGTTTTAAATAATGAGAATTTTAATTTGCGGCGCGGGGCAGGTTGGATCGGGGATTGCTGAACGGCTATCTTCGGAAAACAATGATGTTTCCGTCATCGATAATTCGCCAGAGCTGATCCAGATTATTCAGGATCGTCTCGATGTGCGCGGCTATGTGGGGTATGCCTCACACCCGGACGTGTTGGCTCGTGCAGGCGCCGAACAGGCCGATATGATTATCGCCGTAACGCTTTATGATGAAGTGAATATGGTTGCCTGTCAGGTGGCTCACTCACTCTTTAATGTACCAACAAAGATTGCCCGAATCCGCGCTCAAAGCTATCGCCAACCCCATTGGCAAAATCTGTTTTCGCGCGATCACATGCCGATTGATGTGATCATCTCGCCGGAAATCGAAGTGGCCGAAATGATTCTTCGCCGCGTGGCACTGCCAGGCGCTAAAGATGTGGTCCTGTTCGTCGACGATAAAGTGGCCATGCTGGCCATTGAATGCGACGAGGAAAGCCCGCTTCTCGATACGCCACTTTCACAGTTGAGCGAACTCTTCCCTGATCTTAAAGCCGTTGTCGCCGGTATTTGGCGTGACGGCAAAATGCTCACCGCTAAATCTCATGATCAGATTCTAGAAGGCGATCTGGCCTATGTGATCGTGGAGCGAAGCCAGATTCGCCGAACACTCGGGATTTTTGGCAAAGAACGTCCGGAAGCCAGCCGTATTATTATTGCCGGTGGCGGAAATATCGGCGGTTATCTTGCTCACCGGATCGAAGAACGCTTACCCTCTGCGCGGGTAAAAGTTATTGAAAACTCGCGTGACATAGCCGTCAAATTAGCCGATGAACTCGACCGTACAGTCGTTTTGCACGGCAATTCTCTCGATGAACAAATTTTGCAGGAAGCAGGCGTTGCCAATGCCGATTTGATGGTTGCCATCACCAATGATGATCAGGCCAATATCCTTTCAAGCGTATTGGCCAAGAAGATGGGCTGTAAAAGCAATCTCGCTTTGCTCAACAATGC
>JAESSK010000162.1 GCA_016764155.1 Rhizobiaceae bacterium | reverse complement strand
GAAAATTGCCAAAGGGCAGCGAGCTGGTTCATCCGGTTCACCAGCAGGCCTATTTGTTGGTATCAGAAGGTGAACTGGAACTCGACGGCAAGCTAATGAGAAAAGGCGACGGTGCAGAAATTATCGGCGAACAATCCTTCAGCCTCAAAGTGCTCAGCGATGCTGATGTGCTGGTGATCGACGTTCCAAAATAAATAAAAAAGTCGGGCAGCTGTTTCCAGTTGCCCGACCCATTAAAAATCCCAGCGCTTCAAAGGTATTGGCGCCAGTGATGTTTGCTCAGATGACCAAACCGCGCCAGAATTTCCTGTTCGAGAGTCTTTCAATCATAGAAAGGTGAGCTCAGAAAGCGGCTCGCTTCCTCCGTAATATTGGCGTCAAAAATGCGGGCATAATATGCTGCATTCATCTTGGCAGCTGTTTTGGGAAATGAATCGATAACAAAGGCGGTAGCATTTTCGATAGTGTCAAATGCATCAAGCCCACCCAGCGTATTGGTGTGAAGGCCGCTCAGCCATGTCTTGGATATCAGACCTTTTTGTTGCTTGAGAACTGTGTTTCTGTCCCGCCACGGAGCCTTTTCAAAAGGCACATTGATCTGNACTTCCGTATAAACAAATGCGCCGGGTTTNTGTTCCTGTTTGCCGCCGAAATGGGCGGAGTTNAANCCTTCGCTGGCTTCTTTCACCAATGTCGCGTCGAATATTCGAGTGGTGTGTGCNGCACCNAGTTTCTTCGCTTCNCTTGGAAAATAACCGGTGACAAAACCTTGNGCATGTTCGANGCTATCAAAAGAATACAATCCGCCNACNGAATTATTGCCNACNCCNGAAAGCCANGTTTTGGANATGAANCCGGGTTGTTGCTGAATGGTTTCGCTGATCGATTTCCATGGCGCGTCTGTGAATGGAATCGAGAGTTGAAGTTCTGTATAGACAAATGCTTTTGCTGACATCGAGTTTTCCTGTTTCATTTTTTCGTCTCCTGATGGGTTGGTTAAAAATTAAAGCAGGTGGAAAGTGATCACTTTAGCTGCAATTTCCGATGAGACATTGACGATGGTGGCTTCTGTTCCTGCCTTTGGCAGGGCAAAACTGGCACCGGCTACGATGCGTTTGGTCTTGCCGTTGACGCGNAGTTCAATGACNCCTTCAGCAACAATGCCGAAAATTGGCTCGGAGACGACGATCTCTTGCGTGCCGCTAGGCTGCACATTGTTTTCGTAGAAATTCACCTGATNGACATTNGTTTTTTNGATATNGGTTGTCGGCAATGTCCGCCGATCAATGGCTTCTGTTGGTGGCTTTTCAAATACGATGAATGGTTCGCCAGCCTGTTCCAGATTGAAGTCGATAAAAANNGCNTCNTCGGTTGCTGANAGATTGTCAAANCGCAAAATGCGCGGGCCCACAGGCTCATAGAAAACNTCACCNGCACGCAGGATNTGCGGTTTTTCACCTTCGATTTGATAGATGATCGCACCCTTGGTTACGTAGCCAACAGCNGGTGCGCTGTGNGTGTGGATNGGAGCCACTTGACCGGGAAGNAAATGGAAATCACCGACTTCGANTTTTACCACCTGACGGGAAGCAAAGTTTGCTGTCAGNAATTTGATTGAGNTTGAAGNNGGNCCAGCATTGGCGGTTCCAGCTAAAAATGAAGCTGCAATAAATGATGTGGCAAGTGCTGCGGNNCGGATGTTTTTGAGAGTNTTGNTCATTTTGATTTTCCTTTTTTGAAGTTNCTTCGGGAGGCCCCNCCGTCGNGGGNATATATAACTTGNATTTNGCAAGTTAANNTCATTTAAACAAANNACTTTTAAAATNCAAGTTNTTTANTGAAAAANACATTAGAGAGCGGTAATGAAGTCTGCCTGACTGTTGGGCCGGGTGTCGTAGTCNGCCGNTGAAGTTTGNTCNGCCTCTTGAAGCAGAAGNGNTACNAGCTCTTCAGGAACGGAAAGCGTNGGGAAATGCCCNGCTTCCAANGTATGGANGCGGTCCACNTGCCANTTAGCTGATCATCTCGTCTTGCAATCNGGGCGANATCATCTTGTCGATNNATGTTCGAATGTAGGTTTTTGGCACAGATCCNAAATTTGNTTCACTTACAACAGCCTTNGCGATGAATGGCTCGGTGGCTTGTTTAGTGCCCAGTAATTTTGGCANNGCACCCAGAATTCGNTCTTCGCNCACATCATGAAATGNGATNTTGCGCCAGGTTTTTTCTTCTGCCGTTGCATAAGATCCATCATCGGAAAATTTTAGTTCTGGCAGAAATTGCCCGCCGGGATCACGCTGCATTGCTTCAATAATGCTGTCACCATTTTTCAACAAAAACGCGGTGACATAAACAAGNCGTTCAATNTTNNCCGGTATCTGNTCAGCCACATGNGAGATNACNGCACCGGCCATGCTGTGGCCAACCAGAACAACTTTATGGTCCAGTTTATCAATTGCGCCTATGACGGTCTCAACNTAGTTTTCCAAGGTAACATCGCCGATTTCNGCCTTGTTACCGGGGCTNCCNATTAGNTCAACAGAGGTAACTTGGTGTCCTGCTTTTTCAAGGGCAGGTTGCGTCAGNTCCCANCTCCANGAGCCTTCCCATGCGCCGTGTACTAAGAGGTAATGCGTCATTTTGTTATTCCTTTTGAGTTTTTTGGTTGTGAGAAAATGTCNGTTGTCGCCGGCGTCGNCAGCCAGANAAACGCACTTGCAAATCCAAACAATGATTGCCGTTTTTCCANTTCAGGAAGGATCAGATTAGTAGAATTTTTGATGTTCATTTTCTTCTCCAATTGGGTTGGTTATTGCTTGAATGAATTTAACTTGTATTTTGCAAGTTGTTTGTATTTAGGTGTATAACTTTTAAAATGCAAGTTATATTTTCAACAAAATTGGAAAGAAATTCTTCGCTTGAATTAANGCTTGCAAAACACAAGTCAACTCAATAGGATGGCAAAATGAGAAATAGTGATAAACAACGACAATCTGGTTGCCCCATCGCTTTCGGCCTCGACACATTCGGGGATCGTTGGACCTTGTTGGTCATTCGCGAAATGATGCTCAGGGGTAAAAAGACCTATAGTGATTTCCTTGAAGCCGATGAGGGGATATCTACAAACATCCTCGCTGACCGNCTNAAACATCTGGAAACCGAGGGCATTATCGAAAAANCCCGCGATCCGGAAAATGGTCGCAGTTTCACCTATTCCTTGACCGAAAAGGGCTATGATCTAGCTCCCATCGTTCTGGAAATAGTGAATTGGGCTGGCAAGCACGACCAACGACCCGTTGCGAGGAAAACCATTCTTCGCAAGATTGAAAATGACCGCGCAGGGTTTGAAGCAAAAATCAGAGCGGGAGACCCCGCTTAGGGTTTTCTCGTTGAATTCATTGTTGAATGTCAGACAATAGGCAATNTTTTTGCCCGCCAAAACATGGACTCACGGCCCCATAGCTAATATAAATTAGCANGTTAACTTTTGGGGGAATTANCGTGAAAAATCCAACNCTTTTTGATGGCATGCAATTGGGCGANCTTGAATTGTCGAACCGCATCGTAATGGCNCCGCTCACCCGTTGTCGNGCNCTNCCTGATGGGGATGTNCCCCACGCCATCAACGCCGAACATTATGCCCAAAGGGCCGATGCCGGATTGATCATCTCTGAGGCAACCCAGATTTCTCCAGAGGGTAAAGGCAATGCCTGGACCCCGGGAATTCATAGCGAGGAGCAAGTCAAAGGCTGGCGTCTCGTCACTGATGCCGTGCACGCAAAAGGCGGCAAAATATTTATCCAGTTATGGCATGTAGGGCGCATCTCGCACACCTCAATTCAGCCCAATGGACAAGCCCCCGTCGCGCCATCAGTGGTAGCATCGGGTACAGAGGTTTTTGGCGGCAAGGGACGGTTAAAAACATCCACTCCGCGCGCGCTGGAACTGTCTGAAATTCCACGTCTGATCGAAGATTACCGCAAGGCTGCCATCAACGCCAAAGAGGCAGGCTTTGACGGCATCGAATTACATTCGGCCAATGGTTATCTGCTCGATCAATTTCTGCGCGACGGCACCAATAAACGCACCGATGAATATGGTGGCCCAATCGAAAACCGTGCCCGTTTGACCATGGAAGTTCTTGAGGCCCTAACCGAAATCTGGCCTGCTAATCGGGTNGGTATCCGCCTAAGCCCGTTCTCCCACGCCAATGGTATTACTTTCAACAATCCCATGCGCGAATTTGCTTATGTGATCGAACAGCTCAACCGTTTNGGCCTNGCNTATCTGCATCTGGTTGAGGGTGAAACCCGNGGCTCGCGCGACCTACCGGAAGGCGCAAGCNTCGCGTCCCTGCGNGGATTGTTCAACGGCGTTTACATGGCCAATAATGGTTATGACCGTGACATGGCNCATGGTGCAGTTTCATCNGGNGAAGNTGATCTTGTGGCCTTCGGTCGNGACTATATNGCCAACCCCGATCTGGTTGAACGGTTGAGGCAAAACGCGGAACTCAATGAAGTNGATGCAAGCACATTATATGGCGGCGGAGCGGTAGGCTATACAGACTACCCGACGCTCTAAANGGTTTGAGCGGCGGCGCAGAGCACCTTTAGTTTTTCCACGGCCAAATCCTGACCGAGAATTCCCAGNCCNCAATCGGGGGCGGCGATCAATCGATCCTCGTCAATATGTTCGAGTATCGCCCTCAGGCNCTCGCGCACTTCTTCGATCGATTCAACCCGGGATTTGGCAATTGCCACAACACCGACAATCACTGATGTATTGGAGAATTGCTCCAGCAAGCTGAGATCATTATGGCGATGGGCATCTTCAATGGATATTTGATCAATGCTCGAATTATCAATTGCCTTGGCCAAACGAAAATANGAATCCGGATCNGCCTTGTGATAATCNACATCNTCNAGATGNCCGGGATAGCCGCAGCACATNTGCATGACGCGGATAACATCATCCGGCACGCCGTCAAAACACCGATCCAGACATTCAATGCCATANTCNANCGCCGCATCCACATTGCGCGCAAATAGCGGCTCNTCCACNTGNATATATTTGCANCCGCTATTGGCCAGCGCACGGATTTCGTCATTAAGCGCATCNGCNAGATCAAANGCCAGAGNGCGATCATCGCTATAAAAACNATTGGCGGTTGTATCCATAATGGTGACAGGGCCGGGCACCGTTATCTTCACNGGNCGATCNGTAAANCTNTGCGCAATNNTAAAATCNCGNTCGAGNAAGTGCNNNCCANCNGNTTTGATTTTTCCGGTGATNGTNGGAAATTCNGCCGTATANGCACCATCGCGCACNACNCGCTTNGTNAANTTNTCAAANTCAAAACCTTGCAAATGACGGCATTGATAATGGACATAATTTTCCCGNCGCATNTCGCCNTCTGTTGGAACATCGATGCCCGCTGTAACCTGCTCCTCGACAGCAAATTTTGTGGCGCGTTGAAACAATGCTTCATCTTCCTCAGAAAGATTTCGCATGCTTTCGCTATATTGCCGTGTCACCGTGGAAGCAGAATCTGTCAGCGCACCTTCTTCGGTGAACCAGTCTGAAACCGGTACGTAATCAGGTTTTGGATAGGCGCCGATGCAGGTTGTTTTCAAAGCCATTTGCGATTGTCCCGAGGGTTGGGTTTCACCAAATTCTCAAAACCGTAACCCAAGCTTCTGTGCAAATCAAATTGGGGATGATGACCTCGCGCCTATTTCATACGCGCCATTTTTTCCAGATATATCCTGCGCGATGGCTGCATGTGGTCAACGCAGAGCTTCGCAAGAAGGGCATTATCCGTGCCTTTCAATGCTTGCAAAATGCCAAAATGCTCGTCACGCGCCTGTGCTAGATATTTCGGATCGGAGGTTGATGAGAAGCGAACCAGATTGGCTTTTTGCCCCATATTGTCGATCACGTCGGCCAGAAAGTCATTGCCGCATAGACGATAAACCTCGCGGTGGAAGCGTTTGTTATTTTCAATGACGCCGCGCATGTTGGTCTGCTCGATTGCATCAGCATAATCGTCGCAGATTTTCTCCAGCCGGTCGAAATCCGTTTCTGCTATCGGCAGATCAATCATCGCTGCCGCCTGACCTTCAACGATCTCGCGCATTTGGTAGAGCTGCATCACATCTTCAGCACTATATTCGCGGACCATGGCACCCTTGCCGCCTTGTCGAACAATCAATCCGGCAGCTTCCAGACCGCTCAAAACCTGACGCACCACATGGCGTTTAATGCCAAAGCGCAGAGCCAGTTGTTCCTCAACAAGCCGTTCACGCGGGTACAGTCTGCCGAGCACAATATCTTCTTCGAGTGCAAGCAAAACGGTGGTTACAGATTGTAGAGATTTTGGCTGTGCACCCATGCGGGATCAATCCTCTTCGGCATCGGGAAATGAAGACTTCGACTTACTGCGCCAAAAACCCGCATCGCGAACAAATGACCAAACCAGAGTTATGCAGGTTAAGACCATCAGCACAACTGTCAACCAGCGCTGGGTGAAATACCCCATCAAACTAAGATCTGCAGCCCCCGCAAGGGTAAGCACACGGTCGAGATTTTCTTCCGCCAGAGGCCCAAGAATAATACCGAGAATGATCGGCGCAATCGGATAATCGGCTTTGCGCAGCGCGTATCCCATCAGGCCCATGGTCAGCATGATCCAGATATCAAAACCGAGATTGCGGAATGAATAGGCCCCGATCACCGCCAAGGCAGTTACCACTGGTGCGATCACTCCTTGCGGCACAAGCACGATTTTGGCCACATATTTCAGGCCGCCAAAGGCCACCACAGCAAAAAACAAATTGGCTAGAAACAGGCTGAAAATAAACGGGTAGAGAATATCCGGCGCTTCCTGAAACAGCAGCGGTCCGGGAATTAATCCATGGATCATCAGCCCGCCGAGTAGGGCTGCTGTTACCGCATTGCCGGGAATGCCGAGGGTCAACATCGGTATAAGACTGCCGCCGACAACCGCATTATTGGCAGCTTCCGCACCCACAACGGCTTCGGGGGAACCCTTGCCAAACATCTCCGGTTCAGACGAATAACGTTTCGCTTCAGCGCGCCCGATGAAGGAAGCAATATCCGCACCAGCTCCCGGGATGAGGCCGACAACTGTGCCAATGATCGATGAGCGCACAAAGGTTTTGCGCAAGCGCCAGAGCAATTCGCGTCCGGGCCACAAGGAGCCGATCTTTGGCACTTCCAATTGCGAATCCATGCCTTTGCCTTCAGCAAGAATGAGAACCTGCGAAATCGAAAACAGACCGACCAGAGCGGAAACCACGGGTACGCCCGTATATAAAGCCGGCTCGCCAAACGAAAAGCGCAGCGTACCGGTCATTTGGTGTGCGCCGATTAATCCAATCGCCAAACCAAGAACCGCGGCGATGATCCCCTTGAGGGGAGACCCGGCACCAATTGCACCCACCGTGCTCATAGCAAAAATCACGATCCAGAAAAATTCAGCTGAACGAATTTCCAGCGCCACGGTGGCAACCAATGGCGCCCCGAACAAAAGAACAATCACGCTGAGTTGCCCGCCAACCAAAGACGCAACAGTCGCAAGTCCAAGCGCCTGCCCGCCCTTGCCCTGCTTGGTCATCTCATAGCCATCGAGCATGGTGGCAACCGCTGCCGGGGTGCCCGGTACATTGATCAAAATAGCCGAGATTGAGCCGCCATAAATCGCCCCGCAATAAACCGCACCAAGAAATACCAATGCCCCAACGGGTGCCATCGAAAATGTCAGGGGAACCAGCAAAGCGATGCCGAGCGTCGCGGAAACGCCGGGAAGTGCACCAAAGAAAATGCCAAGAACGGCACCCGCCAGCGCCAGCGCGATATGCTTCAATTGAAATGCGACAATGGCACCATCAATGATGTGTTCTAACATTTAGTCCTCCTCCAATTGCGTTTTTCTCCCCAAAAAACTGGAAAGAAAAATGCTCAGAAATCCTCTATATAAAAAGCGCATCTGGCATATTAATGCCGAGCAGCAATCCAAAAAATCCGTACATCACAACCACCGCACCTACTGCGACAGCCAGTGCCAGACCGATGGGCCTGACGCCTAAAAACAACATGTGTACGGCCAGATAAATACCGGTGGTGGTGAACAATCCGAGATTGGGGACGATGATGACATAGGTGATAATAAGCCCGATATTGATCACGGTTCTCATGACGCATCATCCTTATTGGCCGAGCGAAGCTTCCAGAAAATAATGCTCAAATGCGTGCCTGCACAAAGGATCAGCAATTTCATAATCCACGATGACCACATGGCAGCACGATCAGGAAAATCCATCGTCATTATCAATCCAATAATCCCCACCGCAAGGATTACCGTGCTGACAAGAATGTCGCCCAATTGCGCACGAAAACGGTCCGTCATTGGTTTGGCTCCAGAAAGTTTTTAAGATGATTTTGCATTCGGTCTCTTCGTATCGATCAGGACCAATCGTTAGGGCCCTGATCGTTATCGATAACCAGCCGACTATTTTTTGATGTAGCCGCCATCGATGAACAATTGCAGAAGCTCTTGGGCGATCTCCTGATTTTTCTCCATCACTTTGGTAAAGGCATCGCCCACAACAGGTTCGACAATCGTAATGTTACGCTTGCGTGCCTCAGCCATATATTCCTCATTGGTAAAGGCTATGCCAAACGCTTCGCGGTAAACCTTCAACAGATCTTCCGGCATGCCAGCAGCTGTTGCAAAGCCACGTGTTGAGCCGAAATTGCCCAGATCAATGCCCAATGTTTCTTTAATAGTTGGAACATCCGGTAACAGCGCATAACGCTCAGGACGCAAGATCATTGCTTCCTTGGCGCTGTCTTTTGATTTTACGTGATCAAAAGCGTTGCCGATAGCGATATCCACTTCGCCCGCCATAAATGAACGGTTAGCCGGTGAACTACCAGAGAAAGGAACGAAGGTGAATTTCGCACCGGTTGCCTTGCTAAGCGCATACATCGCCACATGGTCATCAGACAAAGGGCCATCCGCACCAACGGTTACAGAACCCGGTTTGGCAATGGCTGCTTCAATGGCTTCTTTCAGGCTGCCATATTTAGATTTTTTGGAAAGACGAACCACATTGGGGTCAATTACATTGACGCCGAGGCCTGTGAATTTTTCCAGCCATGGTTCAAAGCCCGCATTGCGTGCAGCTTCCACAATTGGCACCGCTGGCAAATTGATAATGCCAATGGTTGTGCCATCTGCTCTGGTATGGGCGAGGCTGGTCCAGCCAATTTCACCCCCGGCACCGGGCAAGTTCACAACCACTGCATTGGTCGATTGCCCGGTCAATTCTTCAATGGCTTTTTCCCAGTAAGGAAGGGTGACGCGTGCCAGCGTGTCGCTGGAGCCACCGGCATTATAAGATACGATAACGCGAATGGTGCCGGGAACTTTAACATCCGGATATTTGGGTGCAGCAAACGCCGTTGTGAAAGCAGAAAATGCAAATGCTGCTGCTGAAATGCCTGTAATAAGTTTTTTCAAAGTATCCTCCTGAATATCTATTTGAATGGATCGGTCGGTATAATGTTTCTCCTCCGCCGGTCATTATATAGGCTAATTTTATACAACATTATTGTCAACAATATTGGCAACAAAGAATGAGTGTTCTAAATGGTGCCTATGTTGAAGCTTTGTCCGAGT
This sequence comes from Rhizobiaceae bacterium, assembly GCA_016764155.1. Lineage (GTDB taxonomy): Bacteria > Pseudomonadota > Alphaproteobacteria > Rhizobiales > Rhizobiaceae. The sequence continues at coordinate 554 of JAESSK010000162.1, read as the reverse complement.
GTTGGTGGGTAAAACAATCTAACATGTTAATAATATTGGATGATTAGCTTCCAATATATTTGGTCGTTACAGAAAATATTTCTAAATATCTCCATAATTGCATTGCAAGACTTCTCATCAGGGTTGACGTAAGAAATTTTTAATGCGTCACTTCTTGTTTGAATTACGACAATAAGAAGAGAAAAAAACTCGGAGGAATATATGATGAGAAAATTTGGTATTGCTGCACTTGCAGCAATTTCGCTGGGCGCCTTGACGCTGCCGGCAAGTGCAGAAACTTTTGTGACAATCGGAACCGGTGGCCAAACCGGCGTGTATTATCAAGTTGGCGGTTCAATTTGCCGTTTGGTAAACCGTGGTACTAAAGACCACGACATCAAATGCACCCACACAACCGGCGGGTCTATTGCTAATATTAACTTCTTATTTTAGTTCCTATGATATTACGGAAAAACTCGCTATTGTAGTCGGAGCTTTATCATACGGACTCATTGATCAAATTACAGGAAGTATGCGTTACAGCATGGTATTTATGGCTGTGTTCTTTATTGGTG
>JAESSK010000161.1:15249-23931 GCA_016764155.1 Rhizobiaceae bacterium | reverse complement strand
GATGGTTCAGTCAAAGCTGGAAATCTGGAAGCTGCGCTCGATGGACGCAAAATCATTGTTCTCAATGAAAGCCCATCCGCCTCACTGGAAGAAATCAAATACGCCCTGGTATGGAAACCGGATGCAGAGCTGTTCCAAAAACTTCCAGCACTAGAAGTTTTATTTTCCGCGGGCGCAGGCGTCGATCATATTTTCGAGGCAAGCAGCATTCCCGATATTCCCATCGTGCGTTTCGTTGATCATTCGCTAACCACCCAAATGAGCGAATGGGTATGTCTGCAATGCCTCATGCATCTAAGGCGACAACGCGATTATGACAGGCTCCAGAGCGCGCACGAATGGAAAGAAATCGCCCAACCCATGGCCGCTGATATTACCATTGGCATTATGGGCTTGGGAGAACTTGGCCAAGACGCCGCGAAAAAATTAAGTGCTCTCGGATTCAAAGTCGCAGGCTGGAGCAGGAGCAAGAAATCAATCGACAATGTGGATTGCTACGGCAATGATGAGCTGGACACTTTCCTTGCCCGCACGGATATTCTTGTGGGGCTGCTCCCCTTCACCCCGCAAACAACGGGCATCTATAACCGTGCTATGTTTGAAAAGTTGAACCGCAACAATCAACTTGGTGGTCCGGTTTTCATCAATGCCGGACGGGGCGGTTCTCATGTGGAAACCGACATCATCGCCTGTCTTGGAGATAAGACCCTTAGCGCTATTTCCCTCGATGTTTTCGAGATTGAACCTTTGCCGCAAGACAGCCCTTTGTGGGATTTTNANAACGCCATCCTCACACCACANTCCGCTGCNGTNACGGATATCAACGCCATGGGNAAACATCTCGCNCGNCAGTTGGANCGCTATGAAANNGGCCTTCCNCTNGANCATGTGGTGNATCGCACCAGCGGTTATTAAACCCGTTTGNAACCAATCGGNCGNTCATAGATATAAGCAATCCGCTCAATCGCTTCCTTCAGCGGTTCGCTAACGACGCTCATCGTATGACCACTCGCATGCAGCATCATNCCATCCCCNTGAGCAATCGCCGCATGNCCNCGCCAGAAAATNAAATCACCGCGTTGCAAGTTTTCAAANNCTTCTCCCGGTTCGATGGCCNCTCCCAAAGTGGCCGCAAGCATATCTGAATCACGCAAGGTTTTGCGGTCGCACATCCCCATGGAAANNTGGATAAGAGCCGANCAATCNATNCCGAAACCNGACGCNCCNCCCCAAAGATAGGGCGTCCCAATAAACCGCTCNGCNACNGAAACAAAATCTGTTTCAAACGCNTCAATCGCACATANATGGCTGGCAATCATNGCTTCNCCTGATGAAAGCACCAGATANTTNGTNCCGCGTGTTTCNGCNTNNCCNGNAACNCTCACCAGNGATCCCATCGACAAGGTTTTCGTNACNGGAAATCGCAAATCAGCAGCCGGATAAACAAAGCTTCGTTGCGCCTGCACCCGATGGGTAAATTCAGNAAATTCTGNGCTCAGACAAGTTTCCTCAACCCANCCNACATAACCATCANATNNACTTTGAACCCACGCCCAACCATCCTTGCGATCAAAAACCAGCACGTTCTGACCAAGNAAAAACTGCGTATCAATNCCNGTTTTCAAATCAGGCAATNTGCGCACATCAACACAAGGCANTGAGATTTNCGCNGGCNTTCCNTCTANATAGTTTGCCGACTTAACTTTTTCTTTAAGCCGGCTATCTGTTAAGGTGTCAGAGAATGCATTCAGCCTNCTATCAAGCGGATCCAAAACAGGCAGCGTCATTCNGATCCTCCATTGNNCAAAATTTTATCNGAATGGTCTGAAATTAAATCNGCCAATTNTTCCAGATANAGCGANCCATCAACNGTNCGTTGCACAATAACATTACGACGGTCCTCCGGGTCACGCCGACGTGCCACCAGCTTCATACGACCCATTGTATCAAGCGCCCTTGTNATGACGGGTTTGGTAACCTGCAATTTCTTCGCCAGCCCCCGCACNGTGTGNGGNGGNGGGTCCAGATAAATGGTCAATAATACGCTCATCTGGCGCGTGGTCAGATCAGGACTTTCNTCATGAACCAGCGCCATAGAAACATCGCGCCACAAATTCAAAAACTGGCCAGAATGATGCTCTGCCACAAACTCCCACCCAAATAATTCGTTTCGTTTCCGTTATAGAATAACCTGACTATTTNCCAATAATCAAGCAACTACCCATATCGTTTCTCAATGACGGTAAACAAAGCACGAATGCCCTGCGCNTCNCCGCCCACATTTGCCCATGGTTTTGCGGTTGGAACCCAACCAAAAACATCCAGATGAACCCANGATTTTGCATGTTCCACAAACCGTGAAAGGAACAATGCAGCCGTTATCGAACCNGCAAANCCTCCTGCNGNAATATGATTTACNTCAGCAATTTTNGAAGACAGCATGGATTGATATTGCGGCCAAAGCGGCATNCGCCATAAGGGATCAAACTGTTCAACNGAGGCNTNAGNTAATTCGCCGGCAAGCACATCATCATCGCTATAAAATGGNGGCAAATCNGGCCCAAGNGCNACNCGTGCAGCGCCGGTAAGNGTNGCCATATCNACCATCAAATCAGGTTTTTCTTCATCCCCAANCGCCAAGGCATCACCCANCACCAAACGCCCTTCAGCATCCGTATTNCCGATCTCCACNGTGATCCCCTTGCGGCTTGGCAAAATATCGCCGGGTCGAAAGGCATTGCCGGAAATCGAATTTTCCACCGCCGGTATAAGCACACGCAAACGAACGTTCAATTTCGCCGCCATAATCATTTGCGCCAGTGCCAGCACATTGGCGGCACCACCCATATCTTTTTTCATCAATGCCATCGAACCACCGGGTTTGATATTGAGCCCACCCGTATCAAAAATAACGCCCTTGCCCACCAGCGTGACTTTCGGTGCTTTGGCACTTCCCCACTTCATATCAATCANCCGNGGTGCATCGANGCTTGCCCGGCCCACNGCATGGATCATCGGGAAATTTTTCTTCAATAAATTATCGCCNTTGATGACNGAAATTTTNGCAGAATGATNNCGTGCCAANTTACGAGCCGCCCGCTCNAGCGCCTCGGGTCCCATATCATTGGCCGGTGTATTAATNAGATCGCGGGCAAGATAACTNGCTTCTGATTGACGAATCAGTGCTTCNCGATCCACACTTTTNGCTAAAATCAGCTCAGCCTTGCCAACCGTCGTTTCCTTATAACGATCAAAACGATAGGCCCCAAGCGTCCAGCCAAGAGCCGCTAATGCCTCCCCGTCCTGCTCGTCTGCAAACCGGTAATGACCTGATGGCAATTGCTTTGCGAGCTTCCCCGTATCAAAAGGAGTTCCCCCTTCACCGAGCCCGAAGAGAACGCCTGATAATTTTCCAGATNCATCNGGAAGNAAACAAATCTCNCCCTTTTTAGCCTCAAATCCACAGGCCTTNGCCCAANCNTTCGCCTCTGGNGAAACAACNGTAGCGAGGTTTTTTTGTTCCCCGGGNCGCAAACGCCATACTGGAATTCCGCCNCTCTTTTTACCGCTGATTGCCAACGCATTCATTCTCGCTTCTCCATTCCGACTCAGCTTTGTTAACCATCCGTTAGGGTTAACAGATTATTGATTTGAGTAAGAGTCCTCACCTGATTTGCAGGTAAATTCGAATATGGATATCGAAAGTATGAACACCAGAATTCAGGGTTCCAAATTATTTACAGCATTGACGCTAACAGCAAGCCTGCTGCTTTCCGCCTGTGCGACCGACCCAAGCCATACGGGGTCTGTCAGTCGTAGCGGCAAATCATTTGACCAGATGAGCGTGAATGAGCTCCACGGGGCAACCCGTCAATTAGGCAATCGATATGCCAAACATCCAAAAGATAAGCTGACCGGTTTGAACTACGCCAGCGCCCTGCGCATGATNGGTCGCAACGACCAGGCATTGGCCGTTATGCAACAAGTGGTGATTGCCCATCCAGAAGATAATCAGGTCCTGTCAGCTTATGGTAAGGCCTTGGCCTCCAGCGGCGACCTACCTAAAGCACTCAGCGTTATCGAACGNGCCCAGCGGCCTGATCACCCGGATTGGAAATTATTTTCCGCTCAGGGCGCGATTTTAGATCAGCTTGGGCGTCCGAAAAAAGCCCGACTGGTATATAGAAAAGCCCTCGATATTGTGCCGGATGAACCCTCCGTTCTCTCAAATTTNGGCATGTCATATCTTTTNGCCGGNGATTCCAGATCNGCTGAAACGTACCTNAGAAAAGCAATCGCAAGGCCCGGTGCCGATAGCCGTGTACGCCAAAACCTTGCCTTGGTCGTGGGNCTTCAAGGTCGCTTCAAAGAAGCCGAAATCATCGCNCGCGGTGAATTATCACANGCAGATGCCCAGCAAAANATTGCCTATCTGCGTAAAATGCTTTCNCAACAAAACGCATGGTCAAAACTTAAAAAGTCCGACAACAAAACTTAACTTTCAGCGACTGTCTGTTTCAGGGCCAGCTTCCTGCGATAATGGTAACTTTTGCCAACGCCAGATAAATCTGCAAATATCAAATTTCGGTACCGAAATTATGATTAGCGGACACTTCATGCGCAAAGCTCTCCTTNTCCTTCACACATTCNTGTTNCTTATTNTGACGTCTTCGNTNGTTCANGCNGCNAGNCNGTCTGGACAGCAAANTTGAGGCAGANTTCTGCTTAATGCTGGAAAAAAATCCCAAATTTGCCGTGATCGACCAGTTCATCGCAAAAAATGGCAGTTCNGTTGATCAATTATTTTTGAATGCGACCTGCCCAAACAATTCAAACATTGCCGAAATAAAAGGCATGGAAACGACGTTCCCTTTGACATTGATTGCCGGCAATCCAGAAAACAACATGATACTTTTTGAACAATTGGTGGTCTATTTTGAGCAGGAAAAAAAACTCGATGCCTATCGCAATATCCTGAACCGGAAAGACACATCAAACCGCACAATGCTAGATGTGGTTGAAGAGCAAATTGCCGCCGTTATCAAGGAAGGCACCAACCGGGCATTGTTAAACATGCACGGCTTCATTCGGGCCGATATGTGCTACCGCGGTGGCGTGCACACATTGGAAGCAAGCGTAAAAATATGCGACAATTATCCAACAAAAATTTATGCTTGGTGTGTCAAAACCTTCGATGCAAATAGCTTGGGTCTTTGCCTCGGCTATCGTGGGAAAATTCCGGAAAAACTGATGATAATGCTTACTGGAAAATGCATCAAATTAAGGGATGACGAAGAAAAGCAAAAAGCCTGTCTTAAACCATTCCAATATTCAGATGAGGGCTAGAATTATCTTATAGTTCTGAAATTCGGATGAAAGATGGCCCCAGAATAATTGCAAACAATACCGGCAGGAAGAATACAATCATCGGCACTGTCAGTTTCGGCGGTAATGAGGCTGCTTTCTTTTCCGCTTCCTGCATTCGCATGTCACGGTTTTCCTGAGCCAGAACACGTAGGGCTGTCCCCAGCGGCGTACCGTATCGCTCCGCCTGTATCAGTGCCATCGTAACCGACTTCACTCCATCCAGACCCGTACGAGTGGCAAGATTATCATAGGCCAGCCGACGCTCGGTCAAATAGGAAAGTTCAGCCGTGGTGAGAACCATTTCTTCGGCTAATTGTGGTGATTGATCACCGATCTCTACAGCAACCTTACGCATGCCCTGTTCAATAGACATGCCGGATTCAACACATATCAACATCAAATCCAGCGCATCAGGCCATGCCCGGCGAATGGAGAGCTGACGTTTATTGATCTGGCTTTTGACAAACATATTGGGAGCATAAAAACCCGCAAAACCAACACACATCACAATTAATACCTGCATCATGAATGGACGTTGGGTATCGGAAATTCCAAAAACATAAATACTAGCACCGATCAACATAACGATTGGCAAAACAATCCGGAAAAACAGGAACACATAAACATGTGACTGCTTGCGATAGCCAGCCGTTATCAGGTTGGAAAAAGTGTTTTCATCCGCCAGCGCTTTACGCAGATTAAGTTTCTCAACGATATCTTTCATGAAGCCTGAATTTTCGTGCTTCAATTTTCCCTTGGTTTTTTCCGTCGCAAGGCGTGCACGTTCTCTGGCACGTATCTGGTCGCGCTCAATTGCAGCAGATTTCATACGCGTAGAAAGTTCATCACGTTGCAAAAGAGGCATAGCAAGGGTGATCGTCGTTGCAAATACAGCAACGGCCGCCAGCATAGCCATTAAATTTGTAGGATCGGTTATCAGTATTGCAATATCTTTAACCACCGCTCAAACCCTCTTTGTATTGTCTCTTAAAAATCGAAGTTAATCATAGTTTTCATGACCATAACGCCCATGCTCATCCAAACAGCCGACCCCAGAAGTATGAGGTTGCCGGTTGGATGGGTAACCAAAGGAACCAGATATTCCGGCGTCGTCAAATACACCAGCAAAGCCACGATGATCGGCAGTGCACCGATAATACCACCGGAAGCTTTGGCCTCCGCAGACATCGCCTGAATTTTTGCTTTCATCGCTTTACGTTGACGCAATACGTTGGAAAGATTTCCCAATGCTTCCGATAGATTACCACCGGCAGACTGTTGAATTGCGATCACAATGCCAAAGAAATTTGCTTCCGTGAGCGGCACATTTTGATAAAGCTTCATGATCGCTTCGGTCATCGGCACACCCATTTTCTGAGTGTCCAGAATTTTGCGAAATTCGCTTGCAACAGGTTCCTTGGATTCATTGGCGACAATGCCAAGGCAATCATTCAAAGGAAGGCCCGACTTAATACCACGCACAATAACATCAACGGAATTGGGAAATTCCTGAAGAAATTTATTCATCCGCCGTTTGATGGAGAACCCAACAAACCAACGTGGCAAGCCAAGTGTACCAAGCACCCATGCTGCACCAACCACATAGATTGGTGCTCCAACAATGAACGCCCCTGCCGCTAGAACGAACCCGAAGATTGCACTGAAAATGTAAAATTCTTTAGAACCAATTTTCCAACCAGCCTGTTTGAACTGCTGGTTGAGGGTAATTTTCTTACCCTTTTTACCGTTTTTTTCCTCAAGATCCTGCAGAGATTTTTGCATAATCTGACGACGTTTTGCAGAATCTTCGGCTTTCGAAAGGTCCGCATTGTAGGCCTTCTTTTCATCGATACCGCGAATATTCCTGATACGTTTTTCCTGCGTATTCTCATTGGAAACACGGTCAAACAAAAACGTATAAGCAACCGCACCGGCAGCAATAACAGTAAGCCCGACAAAGGCGATTATGTTTACATCAAAACCAAACATGATTGTTCATTAAACTCCGACTTTTTCTGGATCCGCCGCGTCAAGCGCTGCCGCTAGCCGTATCTCTTCATTGAAGTAGCGCGCGCGCTCCCAAAATTTTGGTCGCCCAATTCCTGTTGAAACATGGCTTCCGATAATATTGCCGTTATCGTCTTCGCCATCCATTTTATAGACAAATAGATCCTGCGTGGTAATCACCTCGCCCTCGAGACCAAGGACCTCGGTAATGTGGGTAATACGCCTGGACCCGTCACGCAAACGCGCAGCCTGAACGATAATATCAATTGAACCAACAATAATTTCCCGCACAGTTTTAGCAGGCAAACTGAAGCCACCCATAGCAATCATNGATTCAATACGGTTCAAACACTCACGTGGTGAATTGGAGTGAATCGTCCCCATGGAGCCATCATGGCCGGTATTCATCGCCTGCAACAAATCGAACACTTCTGGACCACGCACCTCACCCACAATAATCCGCTCGGGGCGCATACGCAGGCAGTTTTTAACCAGATCAGTCATAGTGATCTGACCTTCACCCTCAAGATTAGGCGGGCGGGTTTCAAGGCGAACCACATGAGGCTGCTGCAATTGTAATTCTGCGGAATCTTCGCAAGTAATGATACGCTCATCCGGATCCGCATAGGCACTCAAGCAGTTAAGAAGAGTTGTTTTACCTGAACCCGTACCGCCGGAAATCACCACATTACAACGTACCCTGCCAATNATCTTCAAGATCGTCGCGCCTTCAGGCGAGATCGCACCAAAGCTTACNAGTTGATCAAGGGTAAGTTTGTCTTTTNTAAATTTACGAATGGTCAGCACAGGACCATCAATTGCCAANGGCGGCNCAATAACATTGACACGAGAACCATCCGGCAAACGCGCATCGCATATGGGGCTGGATTCATCGACCCGGCGACCTACCTGACTAACAATCCGTTGGCAAATATTCATCAACTGCGAGTTGTCGCGAAAACGCACAGGCGCTGGCAANACTTTACCATTNACCTCGATAAAGGAAGCCTTCGCGCCATTGATCATGATGTCAGAGATATCATCNCGCGCCAGCAATGGTTCCAGCGGGCCGTAACCCAATACNTCGTTACAAATATCTTCAAGCAAATCTTCCTGCTCGGCAATCGACATTGCTAGATTNTTGATCGAGATGATGTCATTGACGATATCGCGAATTTCTTCNCGCGCAACATCACTCTCCATCTGCGCAAGCTGGCCAAGATCAATCGTATCGATCAGCGCTGAAAAAACACTGGTTTTTGTATCGTAATATTCTTCACTCTTTTCACCANTGGCCTCTGGCGTNNC
>JAESSK010000161.1:0-15244 GCA_016764155.1 Rhizobiaceae bacterium | reverse complement strand
CTGTNGATGGCNNTGAAGCTGGCGNCGTGGTCATGGNTGGCGCTGATGCTACAGCCTTTTCAACCACNGGATTTNCCANCGCATCAACGGNNTCNGCCATTTGTGGAANCTCCGCGTTCTGCTGAACGACAACATCGCGAACAGAATCCGCTACAACCGGNTTTCCAACACCGTTTCCGCCACTTCGTTTACCAAACATTTGTTACCTCAATACTCATTATCGCCGTTGCAATTGGGTTCTAGCNACGTTTCCGTTTAAATTTGGAAAGGAACCCGAGAGCACTTTTTTTCTCTGTTTTCANTTCAGCTTTTCCGGTCAAAATCTGACCCAAAACATTNAAAATTTCCGCNGTNGGATGCTTCGCATCAGTCTCTGAAATCATCTGTCCATTATTGGACGCTGTNCCAAACAAGGCAGGNTCGAACGGAATNATCGCAGAGGGTTCAATTCCCAACGGACCAACAAAATCCGGAATTGCAATTTCAGGCCGCTTGGGAACACCTACCTGGTTCATCACCANACGCGGCGCCTCATCATTGGGGCGCAAATCCATAATTGTATCGAGCAAGTTTTTNGTATTGCGCAAATTNGCAAGTTCCGGGCAAGCAACAATAACCACTTCATCNGCCGTGGAGAGCACTTGTTTGGTCCAGCCATTCCATTGGTGNGGCAAATCAACCGTTACAACAGGCGTGCTACGCTGNGCAACATCCAGTATGTTGGTGAATGCGTTNGGATCAAAATCATAGGTCCTCTCCAAAGTGGAAGGAGCAGCTAAAAGGCTCAAATGTTCTGCGCATTTTGCAAGCAAACGGTCGAGCAAAATATCATCCACGCGGTCCGGCGAAAACACCGCATCCGCAATACCCATTGTCGGGTCTTGATCCAGATTGATATTTGCAGTGCCAAATGCCAGATCGAGATCGGCCAGCATCACATCGCTCTTGAAATTATTGGAAATCGACCAGGCCACATTGTGACAGATGGTTGAAGAACCGACGCCACCCTTAGCACCGATAAAGGCCACAATCTTGCCNAGCGCNCCCTTATCGGGATTAACAAAAATCTCGGAGACAGTGTTCATCACGTCAGCCATAGAAAGCGGTGCAACAAGATATTCAGAAACACCGCTTGAAACCAACTGGCGATACAATGTGATATCATTCTTGTGACCAATAACCACAACCTTGGTCTCGCCATCGCAATTATTTGCAAGTCGNGCAAGGTCGGCCATCAGNTCATCACCGCTCAACATTGATTCAACCATAATCAAATTNGGTGTTGGCGCGATTTCATAAAATTCGGCAGCAGCAGAAATGCCCCCCATATTGACCTTCACATGCGCTTTTGTCATGCGGCGATCACTGGCNGCAGCATTNAACGCATCTGCAACCTGATCCGTTTCGCAAAAGGCCTGAAGCGTTATGCGTGGAACAGGACGAATATCACTGACATCCCCAAGAGAAACACTTGGTGCTTCGACTTGCGAGTCGGAATTCTCAATTGCCATCTCTTCTTCGTGAACCAGATTAGACATTACTTTTTCCTAAGGCGTTTTTGGATATTCGTTTAATTGACTTTAAAACCATCTGGCAAGTTGACGTCTTCCGCGCCACCATTGCGCCAATCGGAGATGACCTTATCACGTCTTGTGGCATCAATTTCAGACTCGCCTCTTGGGCCAAGCAGATCAGCAGGATTTGCGACCAGCGAAGCCAAATTNTTCTGGCTGGCACAACCGAAATTATGATAATTTTTATTCTCTGGACTGCGCCCAAGATCACCATTCCAAACACCACATTCGCTGGCAACAGCGGCNGTCATCGCGNTATATACAACGCGCACAGAAGCCGCATCCCCATGNGCAGATGCCTGATAACCTGTCGTTGNAATTTGACTTTGGCGTATACCGGCCAGACGCAACTCCGCGGAAATTTGAGGCTGAACCCGACGTGCAGCCCTCTCATTACGAGAACCCACCGGTATCACAATGCGAACCGATCTTGCCCCGGAACGCTTGAAACGAAATGCAAAATCCCGAACCACATTGCGNTCACGCAGAGACAATTTGCGAGTACTGGCAGAAAGCGCCAAATCCTCATACACTTCATTGTCAGACACAATGATTGGATGCGTGGTGCGATAATCTGTTGGTACAGAACCAACAATCACATGATCCCTATTNAAGGANGAACANCCAGTCACAAGCATCGCTGCCATTAGCAATGAAACTTTGAAAGCTTTTCCGGTCGTCGTCTCNGATGATTTTTCTGTCCCGGTTATCCCACCCAATGGCAGGGGACTAAGGGCTCTGTTTTTTACGATAGACATTTTACTTCTCCAATTGCCCTTGATCACTTAAAGATGAATCCAACATTGCCGTGGTAACGACCTTCGGGAATATTTCCCTCAACCGTCCCATAAACCCGGTTCAAACGACCCAGAAAATTTGCAGCTCCATCACTAGCCGCATTGAAATTATCGTCAGGACGGGCAAGTTTTGCCCGAGCAGTCGGACGTACCAGATAAGGGGTCGCGATGATGACAAGTTCTGTTTCGTAACGCTGGAATTCCCGACTTCTAAACAAGCTTCCCAAAACCGGNATATTGCGCAAACCCGGNAAACCGGCNGCNGTTTGGCGAACATCGTCTTTGAGCAATCCNGCAATCACCATTGAGCCACCTGATGGTAATTCAACCGTAGTCTCCGCCTTGCGGCGACGAACACCTGGAATNGTTGCAGAACCATAACCGAAACGTGGAACATTAACCGATCCTTCGGTGGTAGGTTCCGATACTTCGGTTTTAATTTTCAGGCTGATACGACCAGGACCGAGCACAACCGGACTAAAAGAAAGAGAAATACCGTAGCTCACTTCCTTGAAGCTATATTCAANNCCACCNNCNCCATCATCGTCTTTGCCATTGACGATATTATAATCTCCACCGACTGAAAATGAGGCTGTCTCGCCCGATATCGCNGTCAATGTAGGTTCAGCAAGCGTCCGCATAACACCAGCACGATCCATCGCGCTAAGGATGCTGGTTATGGATTTGCCTGCACCATTGCCCCAACTCAGAGAAGCTCCAGTGCGCGAAACGGCCTTACCCAATCCAAACGGACTATCGCTAAGAACTGATGAAACCAGATTTCCAGCCCGCATACTTGAGGACATGTCGATACCAAGTTGCTTTACGATTGAGCGTTGAATTTCTGCAATCGTAACTTTTAACATCACCTGGTCTTCGCCATCTATCGATAGCAAATTAACAATTTGGCTTTTTTGACGTTCTTCTTCATCGCCGAAATTNATGACCGTTCCGCCACCAGAGTTATTTCCNCCACCATTGCCATATTTATCGGTTGTTGCTTCACCACCCGTTACAAACACTTCCGCAAGTTGGACCGCTTTCGCAGACGCCTGTGGCGTCGGCACCGTTCCGGTGAGAATGACGTTATCATTCATGATCTCAACTTTGATATTTGAGCCACGAATATATTTTTTCAAAAACGTTTGAAGACCCGCAATGTCTCTTTCAATAGAAAGTTCNATGCTCNAAAGCTGTTTGCCTTGNGCATCGAAGATAAAGATATTCGTCTCACCTACCTGTTTNGCAAAAATATAAATCCGCCGAGAGGTTCTGGTGATCGCATCGGCAATTTCCGGATCAGCAACAAGAATGTCATGCGCATCCCCTGGCAAATCNATCACGATCGATTTGTTCAGNCCGACCCGCACATTCTGGCTTTTTCCAATCATTGCTCTAGANATTTTCAGATATGTTTTTGCAGCTTGCGCACTACCGACACCCAATTGAGCCGGAANCGACATAGCCAACAAAGCAAATGCTATTACAAATGTCCGCAATATTGAGATCATTTTGACACGCATGTTACGTTCCTTGAATGCTTGGATATGATTTGTCTCACTGGTCATCGGNGNCCCCTGCTATNACTTCTTTCATNTGTCCAAATTTAATGATGCGTATCCGGCCTTTGCCTCGCACGCCCACCANCAGATGCACTGCACCCTTCGTTTGAACGTCATTGCTGTCAGCCAAAGAGCGTAAAGCCAGGGTCAAGCGCGTAGACATTTGCTGAGCAACGGTGAGAATTTTCACCTGTTGAGGGGAAAGCTGCAGAGTAGCGGTTTCTCCAACCACTACTTTTTGCTCACCCTTTTCTTCNATAACCTGATCGATTGCCAGGACACGGATGTTTTCAAGAATGGTTTCCGAGCTAAACATTCCACCTTGTTCTTCACTGCCGCGCCGGGTCATGATCACATCNACACGGTCGTTCGGCAGNACAAATCCNCCTGCCCCNGTTGCTGTAGATATCGAGGTAGAAATCGCCCGCATTCCAGCCGGCANAATAGCNGACATATAACCGCTGTCTGAGCGAACNAGTTTNTTTTCNCGTATAGGTTCACCCGCAAAAAAGGCCGAACGGGCAATAGCCGCAACTTCGCCTTCAATTCCTTTTGGGGTATCAGAGCGAACAATATAGCCCTTGCCCAAGGCATCCTTGGGCCATTGTTGCCATTTGACCATTTCTGGATTGAGGGACGTTCCCAAAGAAATGTCATCAACCGCAACCAGAACTTCAGCAAGTTCAATTTTTGGCCCTGCATCCTGCACCACTTCACGAACTTTAGGTTCCTTATTGGCCATATTACCAGCAAGAAAAAACGCACCTCCGGCTGCGGCAACCGCTACACCCAAAACTGCTAAACGCGCTATTTTCATAAATTTTCCTCTGCACGGAATGACCCATCTCTATTAGAGGTCATACTTCACCGCAAAAGGTGTACTTATGGTTAATGCTTCTCTTAAAATTGTGGTTAATGTTGAATTAATTACGAAACATCACGGAGGATTGCCGGGGAAAGCCTATGTTATCGGGCTTTGGGCCCGAAATGGTATTCAACCAGTCAAAAATAATATTACTAATAAAAAAAATTCAATGCCTATATCCAACGAAATTTATAATTTGCCAGATCAAAATACAGTTTGTTAAAACTGATTTGAATTAAGGCATTCGCGCAGTCTGGAATACATGTTGCATCCAATCGGTCTGCGGGTAAACAAGCAGTGCTGCAGCACCTAGGGCAATTCCATAAGGGACACCAGATTTAGCACTATGCAATCTGGCTATCCATGGAACCTCTGCCACTCTTTCTGGCAAGGGAACAGCGCGCAATTGCAGTATGACCAGCGCCATTAAGCCACCTAAATAGCCAAAAAGCAGCACATAATCCGCCGTATATTCCCAGCCAAACCATAATGAAGCAGACGCGGCCAGTTTTGCGTCACCTCCCCCAACTATGTTGAAAGCAAACAAAGTAAAACTCACCAGAAGAACAATACCAAACATCGCCCAGTGCCAGCCAATGGTAACCAAATCCATTTCCATCCACACAGCAAACACCATGAAGCCTGCCATCAAAGCGAGAGAAATTTTATTGGAAATCTGCATCGACACCAAGTCCGAAGCGGCCGCAAATATCATAAAAAATGGAAAAAACAGAATGAGCAATGTATCAAGCATGAAATTAGTTCCAACTCACTTTTACGATCAGGTTTTATTAGCAAGTTTCATCCTACCCATCAGCACCTAACCTCTGGTTAACAACTCGGCAGTTTTGTTCATTATCAAGGCGGCAGAACGCCTGTCTGAAGGGCTTTGAGGAGTATCCAGATAAAAAGAATAAAAAAACCGCACGCGGAAAGCGTGCGGTTTCGAAATCTATAATTCACTAACGTACAGTGAATACCTATTTCTAGAATTAAACTTAAGTTGCGGCTGGTGGTGCAAGCTTACCAGAAATAGTTGTAAAGCTATTGTTAACGCCAGTACCAACTGCTGATGCGCCACCGATAATTGCAACAGAAATTAGAGCGGCAATAAGGCCGTACTCAATTGCAGTTGCACCAGATTCATTTTTCAAAAAGCGTGCTACAAGATTCATAATATTCTCCTTAACTCCACATTATTTATTCGCATTGTGCGAGCCGCTCAGGTGTTTCCCTGTGCTGACAATGGCGAATATATCGAGCAGGAATTGAAATCAACTTAAGATACATAGTGAACAAATCACTAATAGTACGATCCGCTTGGCGTAGTTACTATTGAGTAAAAATACATCTAAAATTTCTAACCTTAAACTGATCCAATCTTCCCCTATATATAAAGTGTAGTATTTTCGACATCGCACCGGCTTGTGCACTGGCTTCTCGCCTGATCTGATAGTTGCAGGTTTTGACAACCCGCTTACATCTCTATGGTTAGGCCCCAAAGCTACAGCAAAGTTGATTGAAGCCTGAGCAAACCGCAAATACTTTCCCCGATCCTTCCTCAGTTAAGATTTCATTCACCAAGATCATTCATGGTGCGATTGAAAATTCTCAGGAGTTACCTCATGAAAAATACACTTGCCAAAATCACATTCGCACTTCCTGTCATTGCCGGATTGGCATTTGCGGCCATGGTCGCGCCTGTAAATGCCGCTGAATCAATTGAGGACGCTGTCATTGTCACCGTTGATCGGGCAAAATTGTTTCGGGTTTCACGCCCGGCAAGCACAGTCATTATAGGAAACCCTGCAATTGTAGATGCAGTGATCGAAGATGCAAAAACCCTGATCCTTACCGGGCGCTCATTTGGCGTCACCAATCTCATCATCCTTGATGTGAACGGAGATCCCATCGTCGATAAAACAGTTCTAGTGCGCGGNCATGAGACCGGCACCGTNCGGATCTATCGTCGCGCCAATCGTGAAACCATGGCCTGCGCCCCGGTTTGCGAACCAACACTGACCATTGGCGATAATCACGAGAATTTCACTTTNGCTTCCCGCCAAATCAAAGCCAAAAANGAACTGGCACTNGCCAACGCCAANTAATCGTTCAAATTGGCGTTNNCAAAATTTATCTTATGTTAACGGTCCCTTAACGGGGCCGTTGCTATTTTGACTAACCTGATAACTCTTTCTCAATGCATTNCTCCTANGCTTCGTCGATTATAGGTAGTTACCTTTTAAAATTGGCCTGTAGCAAACAGGAATGTCACATNATGGTACGCAAAATGCACAAAAGCAACGCAGCTCGCCCTTCACGATTCAGACTCCCTTCAGTCTTGAAAAGGTTCAACCGCAACGAAGATGGCGCAACAGCGGTCGAATTTGCCTTCGTAGGTTTGCCGTTCTTCCTCCTGATGTTTGCCATCATTGAAGTGTCGATTTTCTTTTTCGCCGGTCAGGTCTTTGAANCATCTATCGATACTGTCGGTCGCATGGTTCGCACNGGNCANCTTGCTGGCGACCTGACAGAAGCAGAATTCAAAGATATTATTTGCAATGAGACCGCCACCCTATTCGACTGCGACGGAATACACGTTGATCTCACAGTTGTTGCTGAATTTGGCCAGCTAACCCCGCCACCTCAGCCAAAAGATATGATGACTGATTTGACAGCGTTTCAATTCACCAATCCCGGACCGTCNCAAATAGTAAAACTTACNGTGATGTATGANTGGCCGGTAGTAACAAATTATGTAGCGTCCTACTTATCATCGCTGAATAGTAATAACGCNCTTCTAACAACAATCGCTGTTTTCAAGACAGAACCTTGGCCAACATAGGCTTCAATCCTTTTTGTTCCAGATAGAAAGCATATAAAATGCATAAGATAATCAAATCTATCAAGCCAAGAATGATGGCCCAAATCGAGCGTTTTAAGAATGAAGTCGCCGGCGTCGCCGCCATCGAATTTGCNATCATCGCACCGATTATGATCCTGCTNTTTTTCGCAACCATTGAAGTTTCCACGGCCCTCGCGGTAGACCGGAAATTAGCGCGNGTATCCAGTACCCTTGGCGATCTCATTACCCAAAGCCAGAGGCTTACTCAAAGCGAAGTGGATGATATCATGAAAGCGGCGGCATACGTGATGAAGCCT
The DNA here is from genome assembly GCA_016764155.1 of Rhizobiaceae bacterium. Taxonomy (GTDB): domain Bacteria; phylum Pseudomonadota; class Alphaproteobacteria; order Rhizobiales; family Rhizobiaceae. The sequence continues at coordinate 7,284 of JAESSK010000161.1, read as the reverse complement.
TATGACCATACCCTTGGTATCATCGTTACTCAGGTTAGCATCAAAGACGGNGCCGCCAAAGTAGACTGGAGCCGGTCATATGGAGGCGCGACAGCATACCCACAAAACAGTGTTTATGAAGTTCCATCAAAAATCATGGATGATGATACATATTTGGTATCCGCAAAAGTATCCGCAACACATACCCCGCTCTATGCCAAAACCACCTATAGCGGCAATGGTCAATTGAAAATGGATAGGACCAACGCGGCCGACATACATATGGAAGAGGAAATCTTCCTACGTCCAAGAATTGGTTTNAAAACGACCATCAACTAAGTCAGCCCCGTAACGAAACCCCATAAAGAAACATTGGCGAAGGTCACTTTTCCTCCTGCACCTCGCCAGTGCCTGCGACCTCTCCGGTNACTTCACTGGAAGCGCCTATTATCCCCATTTTNGCCCGCACGAAATCAAGCACGGATGAGAATTGCCCGTGCCGGGCAATTTCAAAACCGCCGCCATATTCTAACTCGATTGAATCGTAAGCGCTTGGATCTGCCAAGAACATTTGTTGCAGGGTTTCCCTCAAAATACGNTTTGCCTCAGAGGAAAGGTTATTGCGGATAGCATGGGGAGAATGCGGGATATCCAACGATTGCCAAATAATAGTATAACCAGCAGCCTCACGCCCATTGGCCTCCGCCAACNCCCTNAAACTGCCCCGTGAATAACCNGAAAAACTGTCCCCAGTCATGGAACTCCANCCCAAAAGAGCGCCATACCTGCCCTCAAGCAGTCCGTTTACCGCCTGCTCTGAAGACATCACTTTCCCCTCAGATCCCCCCTTGACGAACACCCCTTGTTTTTCAAGTTCATAGATTGCGATTTCATACGCTCCCACGCCACGCGAGCGCGGTATTGCCAGGTTTTCNATCTTCAANCTACTNAAATTTCTTGGACCCGATGGCCCGGAAATAATAACNGCACGAAATTTGGAGGTTTGATCCACGGCCAAAGGCAACACCAGCGGTTCAACACATTCACANAAAATCCAAGTGGCGGCATATGCACTGGCNGAATAAATTGCGTATTCAATTCTGGAGCCCCGATGGGCTTCAATAAGCGAGGACATATTTCTGGCTGGNTAAATTTCNACATTCATACCCAGCGCTTCAGCCAGNGCCANACGAAAAGGTTCAACTCTGGCNAGAGTNCCNTCNACATCCTCACCAACGACAATGCCAATCCGAAANATCCCGAGATCCGTACGCCAATCGGCTTTTGAATTCCCGTACGACCCGGCAAANATCATAAGCCACANGATGGCCAGTAAAACCCANTTTCGAACGAAGGNTTTCAACCATAATNCGAGTGTATTTCCAGCCTGATTGCTCNGCATCCCGATTCCTACTATCGTGACAATTCGGTAAAATGAATCACCGAAGAATATCTATCACAAATCACGTTTTTAAACCTATGAATTGATTTTATGGCAAAAGCATATCTGTTTGTTCTCGACAGTTTTGGTATAGGCGGCGCGCCTGATGCAGAAAAATATGGCGATGAAGGCTCAAACACTTTGGGCCATATCGCCGAACATTGTGCCTCGGGGAAAGCCGACAAGGAAGGCGTCCGCTCCGGCCCCCTAAAGGTGCCAAATATGGAACGCCTTGGATTGGGATTTGCTGCCCGTGAGGCTTGCGGTCAATTGCCTGATGGTTTTGACCCGGATATCGATACCATCGGACGCTGGGCCAATGCTGTGGAAGTATCCAAGGGCAAAGACACCCCATCCGGCCACTGGGAAATCGCCGGTGTCCCGGTTCGCTTCGAATGGGGATATTTCCAACCAGAATTTCCAAGTTTCCCGGAACATCTGATTTCAGAATTCATAAAACAGGCAGGCCTGCCCGGAATACTCGGCAACAAAGCCGCTTCCGGCATGCCCATACTGAAAGAATTGGGCGAAGAACATATCCGCTCAGGCATGCCGATTTGCTATACGTCCGCAGATTCAGTCTTCCANATCGCCGCCCATGAAACCCATTTTGGCTTGGATCGGCTTTTNGAAATNTGNCAGATCGCCCGCAAACTGGTAGATCCCTATAANATCGGGCGNGTCATNGCTCGNCCCTTTGTCGGCGAAANCCCTGAAGAGTTCGAACGCACNGGAAACCGCCGCGACTATTCAGTCCCTCCCCCTGAACCAACNNTGCTNGACAGGGCAAAGGCAGACAGACGCGCAGTGATCGCCGTCGGCAAAATATCTGATATCTACGCCCATTGCGGCACCACAGACGTGCGCAAAGCCCACGGCAATGCCGCATTATTCGATACAACGCTCAAAGCAATTGACGAAACCATTGACGGAGATTTCGTCTTCACCAATTTCGTCGATTTCGACATGCTTTACGGCCACCCCCGCGATGTGGTCGGCTACGCCGCTGCCCTTGAATATTTCGATAAACGCCTACCCGAGGTCACCAGAAAAATGAAAAAGGGCGATCTGTTGGTCCTCACTGCGGATCACGGCAACGACCCCACATGGCCCGGAACCGATCACACCCGTGAGCAAGTGCCGGTGATGTTATGGAGCCCGGGCATGAAAACAGGTTATTGCGGAGAACTCTCCACCTTTGCCGATATAGGCGAGACAATCGCGGAACATTTAGGCCTGCATAAAGGCAAATACGGCAAGAGTTTCTTATAATGGTCATTAAAGCTGAACTGCATTGCCACATTGAGGGTGCCGCTCACCCTGAGCTGGTATTAAAACAGGCGCAAAAATATAACGTCGATGTAAGCGCAATCATCTCGGCCGAGAACCAATATATCTGGCACGATTTCACTTCTTTTATTGGCGCCTACGATCTCTCGGCAAGCCTCTTTCGCTCGCCGCAAGATTACCACGACCTTGCCTATGACGTATTTCACAGAATGGCCGAACAGGATTGCATTTACGGCGAGATATTTGCTTCCCCCGATCATGCCGCCCGCATCGGTTGCACCTATAGCGAACTGATCTCCGCCATTGCTTCCGGCATCGACACCGCCAATTCAAAGAGCGGCATTGAAGGCCGCATCATTGTCGTTGGCGTGCGCCACGAAGGCGTAGAATCTGTCGAAAAGGCAGCCCGTGACGTGGCCAAATATCCCCATAAACTGGTAACCGGATTTGGCATAGCAGGCGATGAACGCGTCGGTGATCATAAGGATTTCACCAAAGCTTTTGCCATCGCCAAGGACGCAGGCCTCGGCCTCACCGGACACGCAGGCGAACTTTGCGGGGCTCAAAGCGTTCGCGACGCCATCGACCATTGGGGCATCACCCGCATCGGCCACGGGGTGCGCGCCATCGAAGATCCAGGCTTGGTTGAACGCATCGCAGAAGAAGGCCTCGTGCTGGAAGCCTGCCCCGGCTCCAACATCTCGCTTGAGGTCTTTCCTGATTTCAAATCGCACCCCTTCCGAACGCTTGAAGAAGCAGGGTGCAAGATGACCCTCAATTCCGACGACCCGCCCTATTTCCACACCTCATTGCAGCGTGAATATGACATCGCCCGAGAGTTTTTCGGTTATAATGATGAGGAATTGCTGGGATTCACCATAACAGCCATTGAGGCCGCCTTCGTAGATGGGGAAACTCGCAAGCGTTTGCTTGAGAAATGCACCCAATAAGCGCTACAATGGCTTTCAGTATCATTTTGTAAGCCAGTAGGTTCTAAAACCCATGAAAAATCTCACCGTCGTCAACCATCCCCTCGTTCAGCACAAGCTCACCTTGATGCGTGACAAAGCCACTTCCACGGCAGGTTTTCGCCGTCTGCTGAAGGAAATTTCACTTCTGCTTTGTTATGAAGTGACCCGCGATCTTATCCTCACCACCAAACACATCGAAACCCCGATGCAGGAAATGGAAGCGCCGGTGATCGCCGGTAAAAAACTGGTTTTCGCCTCTATCCTTCGCGCNGGAAACGGCCTGCTTGAAGGCATGCTTGAACTGGTTCCNTCCGCCCGTGTTGCCCATGTAGGCCTCTACCGCGACCACGAAACACTGGAAGCAATCGAATACTATTTCAAAGCCCCTGATGACATTGCAGATCGCATGGTAATCGTGGTCGACCCGATGCTTGCCACCGCAAATTCAGCCATCATGGCAATTGAAAAACTCAAAGAACGCGGTGCCAACAACATCCGTTTCCTCTGCTTGCTAGCAGCACCTGAAGGCATCGAAGCNTTTCAGAAAGCCCTGCCCGACGTACCGATTTTCACCGCCGCAATCGACGAAAAGCTAAACGAAAAAGGCTATATCGTNCCGGGCCTAGGTGACGCTGGCGACCGTATGTACGGCACCAAATAAGNTAGANAACNGCCTGATTATTAGCGTTAAGCGCAGATTAATCAGAGCTATAAAATTGCGGNCAGGTTTTACCGCAATATTAGCATTTTTCCACTAGGCTAATCCTGACTTTCAGTAAAATCAGGATGAACCTTATGTGGCGTTACCTGTTTGCAGCGTTGATAATTGGAGGCCTCGCGACCGAGGTCCCCAAAATTATGGAACGCTATGAGGAAAATGCGGCACAAAACGCAGGCTCCTCCACCCAAGACACAGCTGCCAGATCAGTTTCAANTTCNCGCCCNNTTCCAAAAGTTGTTTCNGGACACAATCCATATCTCGACAGAAAAACCAGCATAAAACTCAGTCCCCATGGCCAGTTCATTGTCAGCGCCAGATTGAACGGNTATCGCTCCGATGTATTGGTNGATACTGGCGCGTCNGCCGTTGCCATCAACGAGACGACCGCACGTAGAATGGGCATTTATCTGAAGCAATCCGATTTCAAATACGAGGTNCGCACCGCCAATGGCACAACCAAAGCGGCCGCGGCAATGATCAANGAAATCGAAATTGGCCGGGTTACCGTGCGCAATGTCCGTGCCTTGGTATCCAGAGACAAATCGCTGGANGTCATTCTGCTCGGCATGACATTTCTCAACCGTTTGAAGAAATATGAGGTCAATCAGGGAACCCTTGTCCTGACNCAATAAATCTGCGTCACTCAAATGTCACAGATAAATTATACAAGCCAGAAATAACCTGTATGATTTATCAATGATCTTTAGGGTATCGGCATGACNGCATTATTAGAAAAAACCCCTTACAANGANACGGCGGAATCCGTTTCCGGAAACCTCGGAAACCTATCCGTTCGACTGGCAAATTCCGATATGGAAATCAGAAAGCTTCANGCCCTGCGCTANGATGTTTTCTANAATGAAATGTCGGCTGTTCCGAGCTTGGGTCAGCGTTTTTCCAAACTCGACAAAGANGAATTTGACGAGATTTGNGATCACTTGCTGGTGTTGGAAGACAAGCNCAACATTGCNGGNACCTANCGATTATTGCGNCANGAAATTGCCGAACAAAANAATGGCTTTTACACNGCACAAGAGTTCGANATCGCACCGCTATTNAAACGNCANAANNCNAANAAATTCNTNGAACTNGGTCGCTCCTGCGTTCGTCCAGAATTNAGAACCAAGCGCACAATCGAATTATTATGGCACGGCACNTGGTCTTATTTTCTGCAACATAATTGCGACGTCATGTTCGGCTGCGCATCGTTCAGNGCAANTGACCCCGATGAGATNGCCCAAGGGTTGAGCTANCTNCATCATAATTTCCGCGCTGATGACGAATGGCAAATCGGCGCAAATCCNGNTCTCGCCCCTGAAAAAATCATTGANATGAACCGCGTTCCTGCAGACNAATTGGATACACGCGCAGCCCTCAAATCCCTNCCGCCGCTCATCAANGGCTATCTGCGCGTCGGNGCAATGGTCGGCAGTCAGGCNGTTCTCGACGAACATTTCGGCACCATTGACGTGCTGATTATCCTGCCCGTGGANAACATCGCCCCNCGCTATCTAAANTATTACGGCGTTGACGCCAGCCGCCACAAATCCGCTGGTGATATGTCCGCTCAGGCTTGAGTTTTGCTTGCTTATTAGGCCGCATTCGGGAATCTTGTCACAATTGTAGTTTTCGCGAAATGGGGACGCATAATTGAGCGACAATAATAAAGCATCCGGCCAAAAGGCCACTCCGATGATGGAGCAATTCGTTGAAATCAAAGCGGCCAATCCAGACTCGCTTTTATTCTATCGGATGGGGGATTTCTACGAACTGTTTTTCGCTGACGCAGTGAAGGCATCAAAAGCCCTTGGCATCACGCTCACAAAACGCGGCAAACATATGGGTGAAGATATTCCCATGTGCGGCGTGCCGGTTCATGCGGCCGAAGATTATCTCAATAGATTGATCGGTTTAGGTTTCCGTGTCGCCGTTTGTGAACAATTGGAAAACCCGGCTGAAGCCAAAAAACGCGGTGCAAAATCAGTCGTCAAGCGTGACGTGGTCCGGCTGGTAACCCCCGGCACCATCACCGAGGAAAAACTGCTCGATCCGTCTCAATCCAGTTTTCTGACAGCCATTGGCAGAGTACGCAAAGGCGAGCGCGAGGATGAATTAGCGCTGGCATGGATTGAACTTTCCACCGGTGATTTCCGCATTCAGCCAGTAGCAATTTCAGAACTTGGGACTGCTTTGGCACGCATCGATCCGCGCGAATTAATTCTGCCCGATAGCATGTTGCAGGACGCAAACTACCGTCAGATTGTTGAACTACAAAACGGCGCTCTTTCACCCCTACCCTCCAATTTGTTCGATAGCCAAAGTGCCGTCGAACGCATGATTGATTTCTACCAGGTCAAAACACTGGACGGGTTCGGCAATTTCAGCCGTGCTGAACTTTCAGCCGCCGGAGCCTTGCTTGCTTATGTGGAAAAAACCCAGATCGGCGAACGCCCCGCCCTCACCCGTCCTATGCGCGAAGCATCTGGCAACACTATGTTCATCGATGCGGCAACAAGAGCCAATCTCGAACTCACCAAAACTCTATCCGGCGAGAAAAAGGGCAGCCTGATTTCCGCCATAGATAAAACTGTAACAGGCGTTGGCGGCAGACTATTGGCCACCCGTTTGATGAGCCCGTTGACCAATGCGGAACAGATCAATCATCGCTTGGATTCCGTCGAGTTTTTCACCCGCGAAGGCACTTATTGCCGCGAGTTACGTGACATGCTCAATCATTGTCCCGACATGCCGCGTGCCCTATCAAGGCTGGCGCTAAACCGCGGTGGTCCACGCGATATGGGCGTTATCGCAAGAGGCGTAAATGCCGCCCATGAGATCGCTGCAAGTCTTGACGGACAGGAATTTTCGAAGCGGCGGGATTG
>JAESSK010000160.1 GCA_016764155.1 Rhizobiaceae bacterium | reverse complement strand
CTGCAACAACCACTTTCCAGTAAAATACCGATGGCATTTGCTGGATCAAATTCGGCTTCCAACTCCATTGCTGCAGCGATGGCTTCACCCAGCGTGTTGCCTGCAAATATCTGTTCTAAAAACCAGCAATCTCCGTCCCCTATGTGACGCACGATGACATCGACTTGCGGGCGGGTGATCAGAACATTCTGGCTTTGGGTGAGATCGATATCGGCGCTCGCATCATCGCGTCGGCAATAGAGATCAAAGAGCGGATATTGTGACGTGCAAATCCAGCTTGCGGCGTGTTTTTCAAATGTCACATCCATGACGATTTCGGGCGACACATTTCCCAATTGCTCTGGTGCCACGACTGGCTGATCTTCGGCGTGAAAGGCGACCAGCCAAGCGCGTTCCGCACTGGCTAGATCCACCAGAAAGGGAGAGGATTTCAAGGGTTCAAATTCTTCCACGAAATGCGCGAAGCGACTTCCAAATTCCTGCATCATCGGTGATTTGGGCGGGTAGGCTGCGATGTAATTTCGGGCGATACGCGAAAAATTTTCGTCTTCCAGAATTGAAAGTGTCGAAGGATAAGCATCCTTCAATGCCTCGATCAGGCTGACAATCACATTGTTGCGGTAGACACCAAAGCGCACGGGCGCAGCGCGACCATCAGGCCCGATGATACCTTCTGGAATTTCCAGATTGGCATCGAAAAGCGCTTGCCCGAATATTTTGTGTGGCGTTTGTTCTGACTGCGCGGAAAGGGTCATTGGTGAAGTCATTCTCAGTGCACGCCAGAAGGTGCGTTGATATTCTGAATNGAATTTCTTCCAATTAATTCATCGGCNAANCGGGCTTCNCCNGCNAGAATNGGCCATTCGGGNACATCGTTNTCCCATTCAATCAGGCTTGGCAGCGGTCCGGTTTTGCTTAAAACCAGCCTGTATAAATCCCAGACATCATCGGCGATTTCGCGGTCATGGGCATCGATCAGTAANTTNCGNCCNGCATCGNCTTTNTCTTCCGCATGNCCACCCAAATGCAATTCCTGCACCAGNTGCAGCGGATAGCTTTCAATATAATCGGTTGGGGAAGTTTGATGATTTGTGGCTGAGACGAACACATTATTTACATCGAATAACAGGCCACAGCCGGACCGCTCGGCGATCTCCGCCATGTAATCCACTTCGCTCATGGTGGATTGCTCAAACACCACATAGGTCGATGGGTTTTCAATCAGTATTTGACGTCCAAGCGCCTCTTGTACGATCTGCACATGTTCGATTACCCGTTGCAGGGTCTCCTTGGTATAGGGTACGGGCAAAAGGTCATTGTAAAAAATATCGTCGTGGGTGGACCATGCCAGATGTTCAGACACCATGCCCGGTTCATAGCGATGTACCACCGCTTTGAGGCGCGCCAGATGGTCCGTGTCTATGTTGTTTTCGCCACCGATGGACATGCCGACGCCGTGGACGCTCAGGGCATAATTCTCTCTGATTTTTGTGAGTTGNGCGTGGGGCATTCCACCTGCGCCCATGTAATTTTCTGCATGAACTTCGAAGAAGCCGATATCGGCTTTGGTCTCCAGAATTTCAGCGACATGTTGCGCCTTTAAACCAATCCCGGCGCGAGCCGGGATTGGTAATGGTTCAAAGATTTTATCTACAAGGTTTGAAGATGCGGTAATTGTCTGCATGCTCTCAGCTCCTACAGATTTCAATCAAAACTGGATTAGCTAGGCATGTTGCGTTTAAGAGCAGAAGCAGAACCCATAATGGTTTTGCCGTCCATGGTTTTAATCATGACACTTTCGCAGTTTGCTGCATCAACCAATGACCAAGCATTGCCTTGATAATCAACTTTAGAAGTGCCTGCACATGTTGTGCCCGGGCCGGCAGCGCAATCGTTTTTGCCTGCTTTAGCAATGCCGAAGCATTTGATGTTTGCAGCTTGTGCACCAGTGGTTGTTACACCCATTGTAACGACTGCGGAAACAGCAATTGCTACTGCACCCGCAACTGCGGATGAAACGATTTTCTTGGACATGAAACTCTCCCTTTATTGAAAACAGTCCCGCGTACAACAAGGCCACGAAACCCGTCCCGACAGTATCGCCGATGACTTGGAGGAAACATGAGAAATACTGGAATAAAAAGGAAGTAAACTTCCATCACACATGGTCACCGCTGTGTGAGATGGAGTTTATCGAATGTGCTTATAGATTTGCCAGTTCGCCGAGGAATTGGTCTACGTCCTCTTTGGTGGTGGCAAAACTGGTGACGAAACGATACATTTTTTCGTTATCGCTCAGAGAGCCAGCCAGATTATGCGGGGCTTGCCATTCAGCAAAATGTGCACCTGCCAGCTGTAATTTGGCGGCATCATCGGATTGCATGATGGCAAAAATCTCATTTGCCTCGCCTTTCCATGCTGCACGAATGCGATTTGAAACCGCTATCCCCGCACGCAATTGATCGGCCATGCTATTGGCATATGTCGCTAACTCCACCCATAAATTATTGTTGAAATAAGCTTCAAACTGCGCTGTGATGAAGCGAGATTTTGAGTATAATTGCCCGGCACGCTTTTGCAGATAAGGCATTTGCTCGGCCAATTTCAGGTCGAAGAATATCAAAGCCTCGGCACACCAACAGCCATTTTTGGTACCACCAAAAGACATCACATCGACGCCCTGCTTCCAGGTCATCTCCGCAGGTGTGGCATTTAAATGCACCATGGCATTGGCAAAACGTGCCCCATCCATATGAAGAGGCAGGTCAACGCCGTGGGCGATATCGGCAATTCTTGCGGTTTCTTCTAGGCTGTAAACTGTCCCGGCCTCGGTGGCCTGGGTCATTGAAACGCCCATGGGCTGACCGTGGTGGACGAATATCTCGTGCACCCGTTTCATTTCACTGGCCAGCACATCGATATCCATCTTGCCATCAGCGCCGTCGATTGCCAGCAGGCGACCACCGGATGTGAAAAATTCNGGTGCGCCGCATTCATCTTCAATGATATGGGCTTCGCGGTGGCACATCAAAATACCGCCGGGTTTGTTCATGGTTGCAAGAGCCAGCGAATTGGCAATGGTGCCGGTTCCGACGAAAAATACGGAAACCTCGCGCTCAAAAACTTCATTAAAGTTCTGGCGTACCCGCTCGTCTAAATCACTGGTGCCGTAAGCTGGAACCATGCCTTGGGCATTATCTGAGAGAGCCTGTGAGATTTCAGGGGCTGCACCGGCCCAATTGTCGCTGACGAATATCATTCCCATGTTCCTTTGCTAGCCTGGATCAGCATTGCTTATCCGTTAGAAATCAGCGCAAANCAACATGATAATATAAAAAAACCCGGCCCCAAAAGAGGGACCGGGCCTCCCAATGCCGATATTATTTTAAGAAGATTTTCCTGCCGATTCTTCGATCTGGGGGCGACAGTATCGAGTTCGCGCAGAAAAACCACCTTAAGATCGGCACTAAGCTAAATCTTGATGTGTAATATGATGAAACGCCCCAATACACCTGTAAGTACAATGCACACAAAATCAAGTATCAGAAGTGTGCCAAAACGAATTTGCAATTCAATTCTACGTGACAATTTAAAAGAACTACTACCCCTGACATTGCGACCCCTCAACCACGCCATATGCCATTACAAACTCATAGGTGTTCATAAATATATAATAAATATTAATCTGTCAAACAACTACGATATAAAATTATATACATAGATATGGACATATACCTTAGGGAAGATAATTTCCTTCCGGGAGCGGCTGCATCAAAAAAGGACAGCAATCCTGTCCTTTTTGGTTTTCAAGCGCGACTTTTGTTGATAAACTGTATTTTGTGACAATAGAGGATAGCGAAAATTGCGCAACAATGGCTAAAAAGTGCCATTTAGACGCAATAATCCGCTAAAGGCAAACCAGCTGACCTGACCGCACGGATTAAGAATAATCTTGATGCCATGGCTAATTCAGCGCCTTTTACCGTTCGTCGCGTGATCCGTATCTTTGATGGGTCTGATTTTGAGCGCTGGCTAAAGCGGCACTCATATGGTGTGAATTGCGACCAATATTCAGCAGGGACGTTTCTGGCTGAACTTGTGTCTAAGTGAGAATTGGAGAAAATGATGACGAAATCTACGCCATCGATGGCCCGGGATAA
>JAESSK010000159.1 GCA_016764155.1 Rhizobiaceae bacterium | reverse complement strand
ATTGGCCAATACGGACAGTATGGTTTGGGTGTTGTGAACTCACAGGATTATTCGAATTTCCGGAACAACCAGCCTTTGGTAATTGATGGGCAATATGGGACGGACCGCTTAAATTTGTATTTAACAAAACAGCGGAGCTGACATCCCTCGAATTCTATTATTATGGTAATAATCAAAGTTTCAATTTATTCGATGATTTCGATGATTTCGATAAAAATGGCGAGCTCGACACAGTTCCTGTGCCTTATGAATTCGAAATAGACGGAAATATCGGAGTTGAAGACATATTCGGCAAGCTATTTGGCGTTGGTGCCGGAGACACAGTGGTGACCACAGATACGGAATATTATCGCAGTTGCCGTTGGAAACATCACCATCTGAGATGTNGGTGGAAACNGCGTGAAACTACTGNCTACNCTTATTCAGCATTCAAACTGATTAGCCTATCTGCCGAGACGCCGACAGAAGGCGGAGGCGGCACANCNGAAGTCCCTCTACCAGCTTCTCTGCCACTATTTGGCACAGGCTTGGCTTTGATGGGCTATTTGGGAATGCGTCGTCGCAAAAAAGCGANCGCTTAAGCNTTCATTTNGAGNATTTTTCTGGGTTCGTTACCAAAGCCANTAGANTACGGCTGGCCANAATATAACTGANGCAACNATCAGGATATCTTTGGCTATCAAATTGGAGAGCGTCTGGTGTACAGGCGTTGCTTCACCCAGTTCTGCTATATGGTTGATAAAGTTNTTCTGTGCCACCTGCAGGGCAAATACGGCTTGCTCTCCACGTTCTTGNTCAGCAATGGCTGCAGGCGAACGGGATTGCGTCNTTTTACTNGCTTTATCAGCATTCATAGAAGTCATNNANAAATCTCCGAGCCGAAAATGCGACTCACCTGCCCCCAGAATCGTAGGCATGGTTAATTTAAGCGCGTAACCCTTTCTTTTTCCTTAATATTGCNGTTAGGATTTGTTAAGTATTGACCCNATTTGTAACGCGCGATGCGCCCCAAGATGTACAGTTAGAGGAACCGCTGCCCATCACCTTCCAGAACGAGGCAGGTCAGTTTGCTCGACATATATGCGCCGGTATCTATGTTGATCCGGTTGTGAAAAATTTTGGGCTTTCTTACCGGAGTATGTCCGTGCACAATGATTTTTCCGAAGTCCAACTTACTTTGTAAAAACTCTTCGCGAATCCAAAGCAGATCCCGCTCCTCCTGATCGTGCAATGCGCGGTCTGGATGCACGCCCGCATGGACGAAAAAATAGCTCCCCATTTCGAAAAACAGCGGCGCTTCCCTATAGAATTCCAAATGTTCTTTCGACAGCTTTCCGGCAAACTCAGATTGAAGACTTTCGGGAGAAACCTTATTCTCTGGATCACTCAATCGAACACCATAGGAGCGCAGGGTCTGCGATCCGCCAAGCTGTTGCCATCGCTTGAGAGTATCGCAGTCTTCCAGGAAATCATGCACCATGGTTTCATGATTTCCTTTCAGACAAACCCTCTGCCAGCCAGAGGGCGGAGAACTGAGAAGCCAATCCACCACACCTTTTGAATCCGGTCCANGGTCAATATAGTCACCAAGAAAAACCTGCAACACCTGACTGACGGGGATTTCACTAGCGTCAGCCTGCATTTTATCATGCAATTGCTCCAGCAAATCTAATTCACCGTGAATNTCTCCCACCACATAGATGCGCANNCCCTCGGGCACTGTNGGTTGCGTGGTGGTTTCCGATTGTCCGAGAACAAAATCGGATAGGTNCTGAAACATTCCGGAATTCTTCAAATCTGNACTCATATTTGCTGTTTAGCCTCACCTTAGAGACTTATATCATTTTGCAATAATTGGCACAAAACCGTATATAAATTGCTACTTCATNGCGATTATTTTNCGTTTCNNGAAATACACACNTAAATTTTCTTTATGTATTCAANCTTTTACAATGTATAAATTTANCACGCTTCTATTCTTTNTTATATTAACTATACATTAGGATACCGAATCTATATTCGGCCTTGTAGATGGGNCATNNAAACCCCAAGCATGACGCNATCTACATNCCCGNTTTATCGGGATGTCGGAATTCCGGGCATTTCTCCCGCCTTTTTTGGAATTCNNTTTTNGTAAACTGATTTGAAATACTGTTTTGAAAGCTTAAGTGGTTTCATTTGTTCTATCCACTCTCGTTTCGAATGAAAATTCTTTTGTATTTAGCTCCATTTCGTAGATCATATCAGGTGAGTATAATAACAGTTGCTGGAAGCACCTACCCCTCGCTTACAGTAAATCGGGATTACGCCATTTCCTGCTGGCGTAATCCCGTTGTTGTTTTTGATGCCTGAAATTTTGAACAACCTCCCCGCACATGTTTGATTTTGTTAACGAAATGTCATTGCTCCGGTGATAATTTTATTCAAATTGTAAATGTGTACCGGTGTAAAAATGCGTAACTATCTCTACTTCGCTCCAGTTTTGTTACTGTCCTTGTCGGCTTGCCAGAACGCTGGCATTAACAGCGCCATGAAAACTGAGAGTTTTGCCGGGTCACATGATCTGGTCAGCTCAGAAATAACCGGGTCGATCAAGCCTGTAGAAAATTCCGATACATCAAATAATACCGACAGCAAGATTGTCATTAACAGCTACCGTCCACCGAAAGTCGGGACAGTGTTTGGCTGGCGCAACAATTGGGCGTCCCTTGAACCAAAGCTGGTTTACCGGGTCGCTTCGGTAAATGACAAGCTTGATGGCAAGCCGGTCATACGGTTTGACGCGATCGAGGGCACCGGACATGGTGCTAAATCCTATTTTGATCTGCAGAGTTCAAATCTGGTGGCCCACAAAGATCAATCAGGCAATCCGCTTGTTACTTATCAAAAAATTGAAAACCGGTTGAAGTTTCCCATGCGCCCCGGCGATCAATGGGTTGCGAATTGGCAATATCTTGATCACACAAGCAATAAGATGCGAAAAGGTGGCGGCGTTGTGAATGCGGTCGGCGTCGAGATGCTAAGCACCGTTGCCGGACGCTTTAAAACCATGAAGATCAGACTGCCGCTTCCCGCAAGTGTCGGGCGCGGTATGCGTCATCATATTTGGTATTCGCCGAAGCTTGGCATCGTTGTGCGCGAGCAAATCTCAAACAACACGTTTAGCTGGGTAAAAGTGATTGAGCGGGTGGAACTGGCTAAAAGCTAGTTCTCGAAATATTATTCGCA
>JAESSK010000158.1 GCA_016764155.1 Rhizobiaceae bacterium | reverse complement strand
CCTTCGCCCTGATATCGCCACAGGCAAAGCCCATGGTGCAATTGCGCTCGGCCTTGGCTCGCGCGCAATATTCAACCGGGCAAAGGAACAACCCTATTTCATCCAGTCCATGAACGGATTGGCAAACGGTTCGCTGGTCCCCGTACCGGGTGGCGTATTGATCCGAAATTCAGGTGAAATAATCGGCGCAGTCGGCATTACCGGAGACAGTTCCGACAATGATGAAGCCTGCGCCATTACAGCAATTGAAGCCGCAGGCTTCACCGCTGATCCGGGATAAAATTAGGGATGGCACTTGATTAGGTTGAAGTCGATAGCAGTAACGCTTAAGTAGTAGGTTACGGCCCTAGAATATAGACCTTTGAAAGGAACCGTCATGATCTTTAAAAAATCACTCGCGGCAGCAACCATCATTCTTGCAGCAACCGCTTCACAATTTTCATCAACGAGCGCACAGGCCGCCAATGTCGAATTGGGCGTATTAACCTGTGATGTTGATGGTGGTGTCGGGCTCCTGATCGGTTCTAAAAAAGATTTGGAATGCGTGTTCGTTCCAGCCAATGTTAACGAACCTGAAGACTGGTATTTTGGCTCGGTCACAAAAATCGGTCTCGATATCGGCATTACCGCAGCAACCGTGATTAAATGGATTGTGCTTGGCGTAAACGTAAATTCAGCCGCTCCGGGTTCTCTATCCGGAAGATATGGCGGAGTTTCTGCATCTGCGTCCCTTGGTATTGGTGTCGGCGCCAACGCCCTGATCGGAGGCTCCAATAAAGGCTTCGTCCTCCAACCATTCAGTGTTGAAGGTAAAGTGGGTATAAATCTGGCCGTTGGCCTCACCGGACTGGTGTTGAAAAGCTCAAAATAGATAATAGTACCTTTCAGGATTAGATTTATCATTTGATCGTGAAAGGCGCCAATTCAGTTACAGGCTCGCCCTTTGCCCAGCATTGATTCTTCGAAACATCCCTCCTATATCCAGTCAGGAACGGAGAGAGTATGCGGCGATTAGTGATTTTCAAACGCATCGTTAAAGATGCCCTTGGGCATTTCAACGATGACGATGGATGGGTGATGGCATCCCACGTGGCGATGACAGTATTGCTGGCTGCATTTCCGTTTCTCATTTTCGCCACCGGCCTGGCAGGTTTCATTGGTGACAGCAAGATTGCATCTTCGGCTGTGGATTTTATCTTTGATACGGTACCAGATGTGATTGCAAAACCGATTGCCGATGAAGTTCATTCGGTACTTTCAGTCCCGCGCCGCGATGTGCTCACATTCGGCGGATTAACCGCCCTGATCTTTGCATCCAACGGCGTTGAAGCATTGCGGGTTGCCCTCAATCGGGCCTATCGCCAGAAAGAACGCCGCTCCTTTATCTACAGACGGATTCAAAGCCTGTTCTTCGTGCTGCTTGCAACAGCAGCACTTTTGTCAATTGCTCTGCTTTTGGTTTTGGCACCGTTGGCATGGTCAATACTGCTGAAGTTTTTCCCAACTGCAGAGAGCCTCTCCGGCCAGATCGTGGCCTTGCGATATACGGTGGTGAGCGGCGTATTGATCGTCGGCCTTTACACCTCGCACCTTTGGTTACCTGCCGGGGAGCGCCCGTTCAAAATCCTATGGCCGGGCATTCTGTTGACCATCATCGGATCCTTCGTCGGCTCGATGTTGTTTGCAACCTATCTTGAACAATTTTCAACCTATGCCAGCACCTATGCAGGCCTTGCTGGCGGAGTCATAGCACTGCTGTTTTTATATTTGCTAGCCGCCATCTTCATTGTCGGAGCAGAGTTTAACGCGGCCATCAGCCGCTACAAAGAAGCCCGTTCTCATGTGACAACCAAAGATTGATCACCCAACATGTTTGGCAAATAGATCGGTCGTGCGGCCCCATGCTTCTTTCGCGGCATTTTCATCAAAGCTTGCTCGCGCATCGCAGTTAAATCCGTGGCCGGCACCTTGATAAACAAAAACATCACAATCAGGCCGTTGCGCCCGAACACTATCCACATTGCTCATGGGAATACCCTGATCTTCTGATCCATAGTGCAGTTGCGTTGGGCATCGTGGCTTCTCATGGCCAACAGCAGCAACCCTACCACCGTAAAATCCTACCGCTGCGGAAAAGCCNTCAAGTCTNGTTCCAGCCATNAANGCAATTGCACCACCAAGACAAAANCCAACAACACCCACTTTGCCTGCATCGGAAACAGCCGCNCGTGCCGCATCGACATCACGGATAAANCCGTTCCAGTCAGCCTNCGGTATAAATTCACGTGCCCGTGTTACTTCATCTTCCGAATAGCCNGATTGAAAATCGCGTTCCACCCGGTCAAACATCGCTGGCGCAATCGCCACATAACCAATCGCCGNCAACCGATCACAGATCGAACGAATATGACNATTCACNCCNAANANTTCCTGAATAACNACGATACCACCGCGCGGCGTACCATCAGGGTCAGCGCGGTAAGCACCAAATTCATGCCCATCTGATGAAGTAAGAATAACGTTAGTCATGATAAAACNGCCCCTTTANAAATAAAATATANAAATATCCTATGCGAAACCTTTCAATCAAAGGCATCGANATAGTTTAGGNTNTTTTATTATCAAAATAAAGCTGAAGTGCACTTGTCGCGCGCGTTGCTTTGGTAACATCGGCTCCAAGCTTGTCGCCAAATATNTTTGCCATGAAGCGGGTGATCGGATGAAGCAATTGCACGAATTCTCGTAAAGGTATTTCATACCCACCCGGCGCCGANGACCGATATATTTCATAATAGGAAAGCANCTCNTCAGGACCGTCGGACACATAGCTCGACACCCCGGCAAGAAACACCCACACATCACGGGCCTGCGCCTCTTCCTCATTCATTACCTGCAACGGGTCTTCCTCCAGATCAATGAAACCCAATGTCTTGGNTTTNTGATCGTAGATGAAATCCTTCATGTAAGGACGCCCGTGAAAAAGCTGTTTTTGATGTATTTCCGCCAAAATTTTTGCAGCACGGGTCAGCAATGCCCGGCGTTTTTCGGCGTCCGCCTCACCATCCAGAACATCTTGAAGAACAATTCCGGCATCCGTCATGATCACTTGCGTATCGGTATGATAGAGCACGTGAGGAACATGAATGCCGTTGTCGAGAAATGTCTCAAGGCGCGAAATCTCGGATTTCAGCGCGCTCAATCCACCCTCATTCACCGTAACCCGTAACATCCGCAACGGAATTAACTTGGCAAGTAGCTTTTGAACGCGGTGACCAATTTTCTTTTTTGAATCTTTGATCGTCTTCACCCAAAGACGCTGTCCATCGCGTTCAATGCATTGAATACGATTGGTCACAGTTCCCAAAATGGAATCCGCTTCTTTCGGCNGGAGAGTTTCATCTTTGTGCATGTGGCGTTATGTATATATGGCTGGGCAAATTGTACAGTAATTATCTGTGAGATAGTACGGCGTCAGGTNAAAAACAAGACAGANGNTCGGCTCAAACCATCAATTTTTCGTATCCANCCGGTCTTAGAGATCATTCTTGATTTCACACTTCCACGGCCTGTCCGAAAATNACCACCATAACTCCGATTATCGCCAGCNCCGTAAATCCNGCAAAACGCCATCGNTGGCCATTTTTCCGNGCAGTAATAGCAGCGATTGCCGCCTGCAANGAATAATAGACNGCAAACGCCCGNGAGGCATANCTGATGATTTCAAACACACCNGACATCCATGTGAGCGCAATNCCAATGGCAGCAAGCAAAGCGTANCCAAANTTTGGCGGNAGCCTGTNATTGGTNAGTTCTGCANTCAANCCGCCGGAGCCACTGGTATCAGCNACNGCCGCACTGAACTGCGCNGCCAATGCNGCGGCNACNAGCAGCACCGGAAGGACNGGNGCAACCACNACCATCATGTCGACAATGGCAGTCTCNGAAAATTCCAGCTCCCCGCGCGAAAAGATATAGGTGAGCAGCAAAATATAGATCATATAAATCGCTGTNGAGAGCCATTGCGCCCATTGCATCGAGCGGATACGGGTTTTGATATCGTAGCCGTCAGCAAGATAGCGGGAAGTCTCAAACCCNTGCACNGTTACAATCAAACCAAAGGCAAGCGTGACAGCTGGCCAGCCGGTGAGCTCGGCAGCATTAAAAATCAATTGCCCATCAACAGCTTTGCCAAAAACATAAATTGCAAGCCCGACCAGAAGCCCTGCGATGATCGCGAGCTTTGCTGATACGGATACATATTCCAACGCCTCAAGCGATTTAAAGCCCCTCGTCCATCCCACAAAAAGAATAATAACAAACATCGCGGTGGTCAGTAATTTGGCGTTAAACGGATCGCTCACATCTGTAAGGCTGACTGCAAATACGCCGAAAAGATTGAGGTAGTAGGCAACCGAAATTACATAGGCAAAACCCAGCGACCATGAAGAAAAAACTTCAAGCTGGTGCACCAGTTTTCCGCGCGCGCCACCATTTGTTGCCCCGGTATTGCCACCAAGCTTATCGATTGCCCGCATATTATAGCGAATAGCCGCACCATAAAGATAAGCCCCAAGGCAAAGCGCCGCCATGATCAACGGCGCATATTTTCCGTAAGCTGCATCGAGAATTGGACCAAGCACCAAAAAACCGCTGCCGATAATCGAAGCCAGAGGCGTGGTCATCGCCTGCCATGTTAGAGAGCGATGAAGCTTCGGCATCCATAAAAAAAGCGCAGTGACCAGAACTGCCAGAATAATTGCAATATTAAGAAACACGTCTGCCGGGGCCCCTGAGAATTTACAGCTGCAATACCGTTTTGATACGGTGCCCGACTATGGTTACACCTGCGAAGCAGAAGCCTCAACCGGTTTGGTCAAGTCCGGCAAATCTTCCACCTCATCATTTCGAATGCGGAAGAATATGGCATAAAGCGCCGGTGCAACAATCAATGTCAAAATCGTTGCAAAGCTAAGGCCGCAGATAATCACCACTGCCAAACTCCTGAAGAACGGGTCCCACAACAACGGAATCACACCAAGCACCGTCGTCAAAACCCCAAGCGCCACCGGTCGCATTCGCGATACAGCCGCATCGATCACCGCACTCATCCGCGGCTTTCCATCAGCAATATCGTTATCCGTCTGGTCAATCAGCACCACAGCGTTCTTGATCAACATGCCGGTCAGGCTCAACACACCCAATGTGGCCATAAATTCCATCGGCGTATCCATGGCAATCAGCCCAAAAACCACACCAATTGCCGCCAACGGCACAATGAGAAAGATAATCAATGGCTGGCGCACTGCATTGAACAACAAAAACACCACCACAATCATCGCGCCAAATCCAAATGGCAGGGTAGACGCCAAACCGGCACTGGCATCCTTGCTATCACCATATTCACCACGCCATTCCAGCGTGTAGCCATCGGGCAAATCGATTGCCTCAACTTTTGGCCTGATTTGTAAAAACAGCTCATTGCCATCAACCCCGGGCGCAGGATCAGCCTGCGTCAGGATCGCAAGCGCACGGTTATAACGGCGCAATTTGGCGTTTTCCAAAACAATACCAAAATTCTCCACCACCTCGGTGATCGGAATATAACGGCCAGATAATTTGCTGAATATCTGTACTTCACGAATGTCTTTTGCGTCGTTACGGTCTTTTTCATAGGGCCGGAAAACGATTTGCCGCAACTCATCTCCCTCGCGGTAGACACCAATCGCAGTCCCGTCAAAAAATGCTGCAATCGCTTCGGAAATATCCCCCTGCGAGAGACCGACACGGCTGGCGTTATGAACATTGATCTTAGGCCTGATTACCTACAGGGACGGCGTAGATATTTTCAACCTCGGGACCAAAGAAACGCACATTTACAAAAACACCGGGCAACAGATAGTTACGGC
>JAESSK010000157.1 GCA_016764155.1 Rhizobiaceae bacterium | reverse complement strand
GGTAGCGCAAACACCCATAACCCTTTAGCTGATGAGTTAATTGGTGAGCTGACGGCCCATAAATTACCGCTTCTTCCCTTGGATACTTACCTTCAGGCGCGTATATTCGATCTTTATCATGATCCGATGCCAGACCTTGGCACGCTGGAAGGTTATTGCGGAGAAACCGCATCGGTCTTCATCCAATTGCTGACCATGGCCGCCAATCTGGAGCAGGATCGCTTCATTGCCGATATCTGTGGTCATGCGGGGATGGTATTGGCGCTGACGGACATCATGCGATTGCTGCCCCTGCACACAGCACATAACAAGCTCTATATCCCGAAGGGCATGTTAGAAGCGGCTGGTCTCAATTCTGAGAGCTGGTTTGCAATTGAACGAAACGCAAATCATCTGAAAATCATTGATGAGGTTCGCGAATTAGTCGGTGATCATCTGACAAAGCTGCGCCTTCTTTTGAAGGAAGCCTCCAATAAAAATGCTGATTTATCCCTGATCCTGCTTCCTGTTGCACTTTGTAAACCCTATTTGAATTCTGTTCAAAAATTGGGCGAACAAATATTCGTAACCCCTCCCACAATCTCACCACTCAAAAAACATTGGTTATTATGGCGCAGCGCGCGGACCGGCAATATTTGACATCGCCATAATATCGGTGGAATTAATTACGACAACTTGAACTATTCCAAAGATTAGATTATGTCACTTACATATCTTCCGTTTACGTAAGAGAGGGATTGAGATGCCGTTAGAGATTTTGGGACCCTTGGTGATTTGTGGAATTTCCCTCACGGTTCTTGCTGTCTATTTTTCAGGTATTTCAAAATTGGCAAAATTAGCCGATGGCGCAGAAGCCAAAACTGAATTTTTATTGGACTATGCTGACGCGCGAATAAAGAGCAGCATTTTGACCACCGATAAATCTGCCGGTTTCATGATCCTTGATCAGAAAACAACCGTTGGTCTGGTGGAAGCCATGGGCTCAGGATTTCTGACACGATTGCTCTCGGTCGGCGATATCGCAGGTCTGGAACTAACCGACGGCAAACTCAACGTGCGGTATAATGATTTCACCCATAAACGTCGCAGCTACACAGTTGAAAATCCAAAAGATGCAGCAACCATCCATGACGCCCTGACAGCGCTCAAAAGGTAGAACGAAATGACCGTACCTGATTTTCCATCGATCACTCAAATCGCCATTCCGTTTTTCATTCTGGCGATGCTGATCGAGCTTGGTGTGATCCTCTATTCGCGTAAAAAGGGCGACAACACCCGTGGCAGTTTTGAAACGCGTGACACCCTTACCAGCTTGCTAATGGGCATGGGCAATGTGATTGCCGGCCTGCTGCTGGGCTTTGTCGCTTATGGCGTTTGGGAATGGTTCTATCAGTTCCGGATTTTCACATTCGGTTTCGAATGGTGGGCGATTGCCCTTTGCTTCTTTCTCGATGATTTGCGTTATTACTGGTATCATCGCCTTGCCCACCGCGTCCGCTGGATCTGGTCGGAGCATGTAAACCATCACACATCCCAGCATTATAATCTTTCGACGGCTTTGCGCCAAAGCTGGACCGGCACCTTCACCGGCGCGTTTATCTTGCGTATTCCCTTGGTGCTAATTGGCTTTCATCCGGCAGTGTTGATTTTCGCCTATGGCTTCAATCTGGTTTATCAATTCTGGATTCACACCGAAACCATCAAGAAATTGCCCGCATGGTTTGAAGCAATAATGAACACACCTTCCCATCACCGGGTGCACCATGCCACCAATCCACGCTACCTCGATGCCAATTTCGCCGGAACCCTGATCATCTGGGATCGTATGTTTGGTAGCTTCGTNCCNGAACTGGAAGAGGATTTNCCGCGCTACGGCATCGTGCGAAATATCGGAACCTTCAACCCGCTCAAAGTGGCGTTCCACGAATGGATCGCTATGTTGAAGGATGCGCTTGCTCCTGGCCTGAAGTTATCCGAACGCCTACAATATCTGATCAAGCCACCGGNCTGGAGCCATGATGGTTCCAGAAAAGGCTCNGAAACGCTCAAAGCNGATTNTGTGCGNCGCAACCCCGAACAAGCTGGAACGCCGGGATTGCCTAATGTAGATGTGATCGAACCGGGCGAATAGACCTAGCTTTTAGGCAGACTATCCAGCCAGCTCTGGCAATCGACCAATGCACGTGCAGCCATTGCTTTTTTCTTGGCGATGGATTTATCCTTGCCGCGAAAACGCTTCACGCCCTCTGGTTTTACAATTGTACCCTCAGGCAATGGTGGGAACAGACCGAAATTAATGTTCATCGGCTGAAACGACCGTTTCCCCGGTTCATCATTATATTGCACGTGGCCGCCAGTGATATGATGCATCAACGCACCAAATGCCGTGGTAATGGGTGGAATTGAGAAATCCAGCCCAAGAAGTTCAGCCGCTGCAAACCGTCCGGTCATGATGCCGATAGCGGCACTTTCTACATAACCTTCACAGCCGGTGATCTGGCCTGCAAAGCGAATGTCCGGGCGACCATTCAATCTAAGGCTTTCATCCAGAATTTTCGGAGAGTTCAAAAACGTATTACGATGCAATCCGCCAAGGCGGGCAAATTCTGCATTCTCAAGGCCGGGGATGGTTCTGAATATCTCGGTCTGAGCGCCATATTTCAACTTGGTCTGAAATCCGACCATATTAAACAGCGTGCCAAGCGCATTATCTTGACGCAACTGAACAACCGCATAGGCTTTCTCGTCAGGCTTGTGCGAATTGGTTAGACCCATCGGTTTCATCGGGCCGTGACGCAAAGTCTCGCGACCCCGTTCCGCCATTACTTCGATTGGCAGGCAACCGTCAAAATAGGGCGTATCTTCCCATTCTTTAAATTCGGTTTTTTCCCCTTCAAGCAGCGCATCGATGAANGCGTTATATTGCTCNTCATTCATCGGGCAATTGATNTAATCCTTGCCATTGCCGCCGGGGCCGATTTNNTCGTAGCGCGATTGAAACCATACNGTGTCAAANTCNATCGAATCGAAATGCAGGATCGGCGCAATCGCNTCAAAAAATGCCAGCGCATCCTGTCCGGTTTCCNCGGCAATCGCATCAGCCAGCGACGGGGCCGTCAGTGGCCCTGTTGCGATGATGGTCTTGCCCCAGTCTTCGGGNGGAAAGCCGATGACTTCTTCGCGGATGATTTCAATATTGGGATGGTCGGTGATGGCTTTTGTCACCGCATCGGAAAAACCAACCCGGTCTACCGCCAGCGCACTACCGGCAGGCACTTTGTGTTCGCCGCCACAGCGCATGATNAGCGAATCTGCCAACCGCATTTCTTGGTGCAATACGCCAACCGCATTATTCTCATGATCATCGGANCGGAACGAANTGGAACAAACCAGCTCCGCNAGNCCGTCNCCNAGNTGGGCTTCTGTGCCACGCACCGGGCGCATTTCATGCAATTTTACCTGCACGCCCATATTTGCTGCCTGCCATGCAGCTTCTGTTCCGGCCAGTCCGCCGCCGATCACATGCAATATCTTGCTCATAATTTACCGTCTTATTGTTTCATTTAGCCAAAATTTTTCACTTAGGATGTAAATGACAGATCGCCCACGCAAACTCAATGCACATACAACAACACCCGCAGCTCAAGAGCGGCGGGTGTTGGTGTTGTGGGGCCCTCATGGGAGGAAGTTGGGCCCCAAAATTTCCGGAACATAATGGGAGGAGAAGTGTTCCGGAAAAACTATTTAGCGAGCTTTGCGTGCAACAAACGGAATGTCACCACGGCTAATACCCAGATCATCCAATTCGCGGGTGGTCAGAGTATTCAATTCATTTACAGTACGACGATAGCTGCGCCACTGACGAAATTTTCCAAGTACATTCATATCATTTGCCTTTCAAATCAATATGCCATGGTTCACACGGCTTTAGGAAATCAGTTTAAGACTTGCATCTTGTGAGGCTGATATAGGCNNGGNTGCGNCANATTNCGAACGCGATTATTGAGTANCNGATATGCAGTTTTTGCATTGCACCATTTNGTGTCCGATTNTNCTGGNTTTAGACGANGGNCACCATTTTNGTTTTTTTGCTTCAGATNAAGTANACTGATTGCGAAATAGATTCTTGATAGNCCTTGAAGGGAAGAGTTTTGCANCTGGGATATTTCTCACGTTTAAAGAGTGACAGTGCNCGCTGGGTTGANAATGGCCTTATAGACGCCAACACCGCCAGTGCNATTCTTGCCGACGTAGAAACCCAGAAGAGAGGNTATTCCTTNACCACCATTATCATCATGCTCGGGGTGATNTGTTTGTGNTTTGCGGCAATGACATTCGTCGCGGCCAATTGGGACGTAATGCCCAAATANCTCAGGGTGCTGCTATTGTTATTTGCCATGTGGGCAGCCTATNGCGCNGCCATTATTGCAAATCATCGNGGAAGCCCCGTTATTTCNNATTTCCTGNTCATGTGTGGCTGCGCAATATTTGGCGCTACCATCATGCTGGTTGGGCAAATTTATCANNTGCAGGGCAAGGCCNAGGACGCGGTATTGCTTTGGGCAGGGGGGACACTTCTGGCAACCCTGATATTNCGTTCTTCTGCTGCATTGTGGCTGGCCATCGGACTTTTCACTTTGTGGTTTTTGATGGACAATGATTTTGAATTTGGCAGCAGGGCCGAGGTCAATTTTCTTTACCCGGTCTTCTGGCTTATGTGTTGTGCTACGGCCTATTGGCTAAGGGCGCAAAGATCAGCACATTCCTTAATGTGGGGATTTGCCCTTTGGCTGGGCGTCACCGTGCTGATNTATACAGAAAGGCACGATACGATTGCCTATTTCCTAGCGCTTTATGCAAGCTTATTCGTCCTAATCGGACTGGCAATTCTCAGTCTTGAAAAATGGCAAATCCTGCGTAAATTTGAAGCGCCATTCATNGCCTATNTGGTCATGAGCGCTATTGGATTTACNGCNATTTGGGTCGGNGCNTCTTCGTTCGATAAGGCGTTTTTCGATAAACTCCANANCCTCGNTGCGATCGACTATGCCCCNATGTTTGTCTGTTTGATTATTGCGCTGGGGATTTTCGCCTATGCCCANT
Source organism: Rhizobiaceae bacterium (assembly GCA_016764155.1). Taxonomy (GTDB): domain Bacteria; phylum Pseudomonadota; class Alphaproteobacteria; order Rhizobiales; family Rhizobiaceae. The sequence continues at coordinate 4,609 of JAESSK010000157.1, read as the reverse complement.
CAAAAAAACTGAATTCNGTTTATGATGTAGGNTTTTGCGCNTTGTGGATTGCCGCATCGNTGTTTGCGACCTCGAAATACGGCGTACAGATACCCTTTATCGGCGAANCAATTTCTCTTGGCCTGACCATCTGGTTCATCCGCATGGGAGAGAGNCAGGATATTCCAAGCGTCATTCGATTAGGGTATCTNGCGTTCGGCTTGGTGATGTTGCTGATTTATTTCAGAACAGTCGGAAGCCTGCTCGATACCACCGCCTTCTATTTAATCTCCGGTGTCTTATTGGTACTTGGCGCGATATTTGTGCCACGGATATTTAAATTGATACGCCGCGATAAAGAGGTGACATCATGACCAGAANCCATTTTCTGATCGCTGCNTTAGNGACNGCNCTTCTNCAAACCGGTGCGGTTGCNGGGATGATGTATAATTACGCGCNNCANATAAANTCGGGCCGCGAAGTGGTTGTCCAAAGCGGATTTCTNGACCCGCGCGATTTATTTCGNGGACATTATGTGACGCTTAATTTGACCGTCGGTANTTTGCGCANTGGAACGGTGGAAGTTGATTCCCAATTTAAATACAATGAAGANGTTTTNGTNGAGCTGGCNAANGGTGACAACGGGTTCTGGCTTGCNCAAAAACTCTGGCATGAAATCCCGANAGGTCACGATTCTGCTTTTCTCAAAGGNCAAATTCGCAGTGTNCCCCTGATTAGGTCAGGGAGNTACCGGATTACTTTCCCGCAAGACCGTTATTTTGCCCCGAAGAAACGGGCACAAGAGCTGGAAAACCTCAGAAGAGACCGCAAGCTAGGTGTGATCCTTGCTGTCGCATCCAATGGCGCAGGTTACATCAAGGGNATTACNGTTGACGGTAAGAAGATATTTGACGANCCTGTTTGGTAAGCAGCCTTACTGGTAAGCTGCCTTACTCCGCTGCATCGGCTTTGTTTTGTGGACGACGCTCCAGCAAATCTTTCAAATAATGCCCTGTATAGGAACGTTCGTTTTTACAAACCTCTTCCGGCGTGCCGCTAGCAACAAGTTCGCCGCCGCCATCGCCCCCTTCAGGGCCTAGATCAAGAATCCAGTCGGCAGTCTTGATCACTTCCAAATTGTGTTCAATGACCACCACGGTATTTCCCGTATCCACCAATTCATGCAGCACTTCGAGCAATTTCGCCACATCGTGAAAATGAAGCCCGGTGGTCGGTTCATCCAGAATATACAGCGTTTTCCCGGTAGCCCGGCGCGCTAATTCTTTGGCAAGTTTCACCCGCTGGGCTTCCCCGCCTGAAAGCGTGGTAGCTGGTTGTCCAACTTTGACATAGCCAAGGCCCACCCGTTTGAGGGTTTCCATTCTGTCGCGCACGGAAGGCACGGCCTGAAAGAAACTGGCAGCTTCTTCAACCGTCATTGAGAGCACATCGGCAATCGATTTGCCCTTGAACATCACATCAAGCGTTTCACGGTTATAACGGGAGCCATCACACACGTCGCAGGTGACATAAACATCGGGCAGAAAGTGCATCTCGATTTTGATCAGCCCGTCACCCTGACAGGCTTCGCACCGGCCACCCTTCACATTGAAAGAAAAACGACCCGGCGCATAACCGCGCACCTTGGCTTCGGGCAGACCGGCAAACCATTCGCGAATTGGCGTGAAGGCACCGGTATAGGTCGCTGGGTTGGACCGCGGTGTGCGGCCAATCGGGCTTTGATCGATATCGATGATTTTATCGATATGCTCAAGCCCCTCAATTTTTTCATAAGGCAACGGCACCGCACGGGCATTGGAAATACGCCTTGCAGCAGCCTTATAGAGGGTTTCAATCAAAAAGGTAGATTTGCCGCCACCGGAAACGCCGGTAACACAGGTGAAGAGGCCAAGCGGAATTTGTGCTGTAACCTTTTTAAGGTTATTGCCCGTTGCGCCAAAAACTTTTATCAAACGGCCTTTCTTGGCCTTGCGCCGTCTTTCAGGCAGGGGAATGGCGAGTTTTCCGGTGAGATATTGTCCGGTTAGCGATTTCGGATTGGCCATCACTTCTGATGGCAGNCCTTTCGCCACAACTTCNCCGCCGTGNATACCGGCNGCAGGGCCGATATCAACCAGATAATCAGCCGATAAAATGGCATCTTCATCATGCTCGACCACGATCACNNTATTACCCAAATCGCGCAAATGGCGCAGGGTTTCGAGCAGCCGCGCATTATCGCGCTGGTGCAGGCCAATGGAGGGTTCATCCAGCACATAAAGCACGCCAGTGAGGCCTGAACCAATTTGCGACGCAAGCCGAATGCGCTGGCTTTCACCGCCGGACAAGGTGCCGGAATTACGAGACAAGCTAAGATATTCAAGCCCCACATCGTTCAAGAACCGCAGACGTTCGCAAATTTCTTTCAAAATACGCGAAGCAATGGCGTTTTGTTTTTCATCCATGTGGTTGTGAAGATCGTCAAACCATTGATAAACATTCTTGATCGACTGGCTGGTGACCTGCGAAATATGAAGGCCATTCAACTTAACCGCCAATGCCTCAGGTTTCAGCCGGTTGCCTTCACAGGCTTCGCACGGAGTGTTGGACATGAATTTTTCAATTTCATCACGCACCCAGGAACTATCCGTTTCGCGCCAGCGCCGTTGCAGGTTCGGAATGACACCTTCAAATGTCTTGTGCGTCTTATAAGAGCGCAAGCCATCATCATAGGTGAAGTCAATTTCAGTTTTGCCCGTGCCATGGAGAACGGCATCTTTGGCTTCATCGGACAGATCGTGCCATTTATCCAACAGTTTGAAATCATAATGGCGACCGAGTGCCTCAAGGGTCTGGGCGTAATAAGGGGAGGGAGTGGAGGATTTCGACCACGGCACAATCGCCCCGCCCTTCATAGTGAGGCTATCATCAGGCACCACCATATCCGCATCAATCCCCTTGCGCGTGCCAAGCCCGTCACAATGGGGGCAGGCTCCAAAAGGGTTGTTGAAGGAAAACAGCCGTGGTTCAATTTCAGCAATCGTAAAACCCGATACCGGGCAGGCAAATTTTTCCGAAAAGACGATCCGCTCATGGGTGTCGTTTTTCGATTTATTGACGGATTTTACAGCTTTGATAGGTTTATCAGCCAGTTCCGCAACGGCCAACCCCTCCGATAGTTTCAGGCAGGTCGCCAGACTATCGGCAAGACGTGCGGCAATATCCTCGCGCACCACCACCCGGTCAACGACAACATCAATATCGTGCTTATATTTTTTATCGAGAGCAGGTGCATCGGCAATTTCGTAGATAGTGCCGTCGATCTTAACCCGCTGAAAACCCTTTTTGGTCAGCTCCGCAAGTTCCTTGCGATATTCGCCCTTACGCCCACGCACAATTGGCGCCAGCAGATAAAGGCGGGTGCCTTCTTCTAGCTTCAGAATAAGATCAACCATTTGACTGACCGTCTGGCTCTCAATCGGCAGGCCAGTGGTCGGTGAATAGGGAACGCCCACGCGCGCAAACAATAGCCGCATATAATCGTAAATCTCGGTAACCGTGCCAACGGTAGAACGCGGATTACGGCTGGTGGTTTTCTGCTCAATCGAAATCGCCGGAGAAAGACCATCAATCTGGTCTACATCTGGCTTTTGCATCATTTCCAGAAATTGCCGCGCATAAGCCGAGAGGCTTTCCACATAGCGCCGCTGACCCTCTGCATAGATTGTATCGAAGGCGAGCGAAGATTTGCCCGAGCCGGAAAGACCGGTAATCACGATCAACTGATTGCGGGGCAGATCAATATCAATGTTCTTCAAATTATGTTCGCGCGCACCGCGCACTGAAATATGTGTAAGCTCAGCCATGTACCGGTTATTCCATTAAGCCCGTTTCCGGGGATTTCTACTGCCGCATTTCATAGGATCTTCGATCCTAGAGGGTCCCTACTGCCAATAAAAGGCAATATAAAAACTTCTTCAACACAAATTTGGCGAAATTTTAGCGATCTCAGAATCATCTTCGAATTGACATTATCAGATATTATCATTAATTAGAACATAAGAAGAACAAAAAAATTGATGTGGACATAATTTGAAAATAGCGATTTACGCCGATTAATTGAATATGATGGCCGCAATCTCAATACAGGGCTGGTATATGCCCTTTAAAGCCAACAGGGAAGAATTTGATGGCAGGTAGCGTAAATAAAGTAATTTTGATTGGAAATCTGGGCGCTGATCCGGAAATTCGCCGCACTCAGGACGGTCGGCCAATCGCCAATTTATCCATTGCCACATCCGAAAGCTGGCGTGATAAAAACACCGGTGAGCGACGGGAAAAAACCGAATGGCACCGTGTTGTGGTTTTCAACGAGGGTCTTTGCAAGATTATTGAGCAATATCTCAAAAAAGGTTCCAAGATTTATCTTGAAGGCGCTCTGCAAACACGCAAATGGACCGATAATAACGGTCAGGATCGCTATTCAACCGAAGTTGTTCTGCAAGGCTTCAACGGCACGTTGACCATGCTTGATGGTCGTAGCGAAGGTGGCGGCAGTGGCGGCGGCGGAGGAGGATCATGGGATCAGTCCAGCGGCAGCAGCGGCAGCAGCGGCGGAGGAGGTGGAAAC
>JAESSK010000156.1 GCA_016764155.1 Rhizobiaceae bacterium | reverse complement strand
CGGCACTTCATTAGCTCAGCGTGGTTTAATCGAAGATTTTCATATTGATAATGCGCAAGTATTAAAGCAAACAGACACGATCAATCAAATGACCGAGATAAATCGTTCCGAAGGATTCAATGATCCCCAATAACATGGCTGCCAGCAACGTGCCGCGAATGCTGCCCAAACCACCAAGCACGATAATTGCCAGCGCCTTATAACTCGCAACACTGCCCATAGTCGGTTCGACAAAATTATTGAGGAGCGCCACCAGCACACCGGCAACTGCCGCCAGCGCCGAGCCAATNAAGAAATTAAGGTAGCGNACATTCTGGATNTTAACNCCGAAGGCCTGAGCCATGGANGGGTCGGTGACTGTCGCCCGCCAGGCAATNCCCATACGAGAATGAAGCGACAAATATCCAAGAACGCTGAGGATCACAACAGACATGGAGATCACCAATATCTCCACATATTTAAGCCGGAANCCGTCAAAGAGTTCAATATGACCGCTCATTGGCTGTACGGTATAGGATAAGCCGTAGGGTCCAAAAATGATGCGGTAAAGTTCTTCCGAAGCAATAAACAATGCAATCGAGGCAATCAGCGAAATATAGGGAGGTTGTGAAAGCAGCGGTTCATAGGCCAGCTTGTAAACAGCCATGCCTACAAAACCCACNATGATNGCGGCAGCAACAATTGCCAGAGTCAAACTGCCCGTTTGATTGGTGACAATGACGCCGATATATCCGCCAAGGGTAAAAAGGGCTGCATGCGCCACATGCAAAATTCGAAGCAGGCCGTAGACCAGCGTCAGGCCGAGAGCGATCAGCGCATAGATACTGCCCTGCACAATCCCCTGAATAATAAGTTCAACATAAAGCATGGGGATGAAAGAACCGCTTTCTAAAATAGATATCAACAGCCCGATGGAATAAATCCATCGGGCTGAATTTAATTATTTTACTGGAGGGGCCAGCAATGCTGCATCACTGATAACCGAGTGATGATGCCAATTGCCGTCTTTTACCACCTGCACCTGAACGTCTTTTTGAACTTCGCCCAGAGCGTTAAACGAAATGGTACCAATGGAGGTTTGCAAATTGGTTGCCGCAATCGCATCGCGAATTTTTACACTATCCATGCTACCAGCTTTAGCTAAAGCTGCTGCTGCCACGTGAACTGCTGTGTGAGCAGATGCTGCAACCATATCAACCTTATGACCTGATTTTGCTTCAAAAGCAGAGATGAAATCTTTGGTCTCGGCAACTGAAGAATCCCGGTCCAGCGAAGTGGTAATCAAAATCCCGTCAGATGCAGCACCGGCAATCTCGATGAATTTCTGAGAATCGTAACCTTCCTGCCCGACAATAGGAACTTCAATGCCTGCTGAACGAAGCTGGGAAACCAGCGGTCCGGCTGTGAAGAAATAACCAGACGCATAAATTGCATCAGGCTTGTCGCTTTTCACCTTGGAAACAATCGGGCCAAACTGGCGGTCTTTGATGCTGTACTCATATTCTGAAACAATTTCGATACCGAATTTTGAAGCAGCTTCCTTGAAACCTGCAGCCAGAGATTTCCCGAAATCGTTTTTCAGCGTGATGATCACAACACGTTTTTTGCCGAGCATCTCACCAATCAGTTTAGCACCGGCACGGCCCTGAACTTCACCCACAAAAGCCGTACGGAACACATGGTCTCCTGCACGTGTAATATCAGGATGAATTGCATAGGCAGCAATATAAGGGATTGAAGCTTCCTGAAAAATACCAGCCGCCGCACGGGTTGAACCCGAATAGCTGCCGGAAATTCCCAGCACTACGCCATCTTTTTCAATCAACTTTTGCGCGATCGGCACGGCTTCTTTTGGAGATGCCTGATCATCATAGACCACAAGCTCCAGCATATTCCCGTTAATTCCGCCCTTGGCATTTACCTGCTCAATGGCAAGTTCGGCGCCGTTCAGCGCAGACTTTCCATCGGCTGCAGCAAACCCGGTCAGCGGCACATTAAATCCGATTTTGATGTTGTCTGCCTGAGCAACTCCCGCAAGTGCAAAGGCGCTTGCAGCCATCGCAAGCAGTGTAATTTTGATGGTCATAATTCTCTCCATTTGTTCAGTCCCCTGCTCTAAATGCCAAGTTGAACTTTGGGTTCGGGCATGCAGGAACTTTAACTATCCCATTATTATGTAGCGATATAAGTTTGATATGTACGCACATATATGTCAATCCTCAATCTATGAAATCACCAAAACCAAACTCCCAAACAAATATTCAGAACGATTTGCTTCGAAGGATCCATTCTGGCGAATGGCAACCGGGTGCCCTGATCCCCACGGAAGCCTCTCTGGCAAAGGAGATCGGTTGCGCCCGCACAACGGTAAACCGCGCTCTCCAAAAACTGGCCAATGACGGACATGTGGTTCGCAAGCGCCGCTCCGGCACGAGGATTGCACTGACCCCGGTCAGAAAAGCCACCATGGAAATCCCCATTGTTCGCGATGAAATTGAAGGTAAGGGTGGCGCTTACAAGTTTCTGATTCTCCTCTCTGAGAGGGTAAAACCGCCTTTATGGGTACAGGTGCGCCTGGGCATCTCAAAAGACGAAGAGATGGTCCATCTACATTCTCTCCACATATCTGACAGCCATCCCTATATGTTTGAAGATCGCTGGGTCAGCATCAAAGCTGTGCCGGAGATTACTTCTGCGCCTTTCGATAAGGTTAGCCCCAATGAATGGCTAGTTCGCGAAGTCCCCTACTCTGGCGGTGAAAATAGTTTTTCAGTGTGCACTGCGGATGAAACCGTCGCCAATGCGATGGAAACGACGGTGGGCAAAGCCATGTTTTTGGTCGAGCGTTCCACATGGATATATCAAACACCGATCACGACTTTGAAAATGTATTACCCTGAGGGTTTCAGGCTCACCACGAAGCTGTAGCGGTCAATCATCTAGATGACGGCGCAGCATCGCACCGCAAATCTCGAAGCAAACCGTCTTCCAATCCGTAAACCCAACCGTGAATATAAATTTCCTTACCACGTTGCCACGCGGATTTTATGATTGGGGTGCGACGAAGGCTTTCGACCTGTGCTTCGATGGAAAGTTCGCAAAGCCGGTTCATACGATCTTCGGGATCGCCAATTTCTTCCAGTTGGCTCTTTGCACTCTCAGCNACATCNCGCACNGGCTGNAGCCANTGGTCGATNATGCCNTGNCGNTGNCCNTCCATNGCNGATNNCACNCCNCCNCAACCATAATGGCCGCANACAATNATGTGCCNNACTTCCAGTGTTTCCACCGCAAATTCCANNACCGACAATAAATTGATATCGCCGCGATGNACNAGATTGGCAACATTGCGATGAACAAACACCTCACCCGGTTCCAGCCCGGTGATCACATTGGCCGGTACCCGGCTATCGGAGCACCCGATCCACAGATATTCAGGGCGCTGCAATGCAGATAGCCGTTTGAAATATTCGGGATCATTTTCCCGTTTGCCATCAGCCCAGCGCACATTATGAGCAAGCAAGTCCGTAAGGTCNCGGCCCTCAGGTCGCTTTTGCTTGTCACTCATACCGGAACGCCTATTGAACCAGCGAACCATCAACAGCTCCAAGATCAATGCCTTCGATCTCGGCCTTGTTTACCAAAATGCCGATGTATTGAGAAACCGCACGGCTCCAGCTTGCGGCCTCCAACCATGCCGCGATGCGCCCGTGCACCATATCAAATGGCAAGGTTTTACCCTCAATGATACGGTCCAATTGAATGACGTGATATCCGAAAGGCGTTGACGCAGGCACTGGTGAAAGCTGTCCCTCTTCCAGTGCAAACAACACGGTCTCAAATTCAGGCACGGTGGAGCCTTTGGTCAATTGCCCCAGATTACCGCCCTGCTCTTTCGACGAGCAAGCCGAAAGAGAACGCGCAAGGGATGCAAATTGCGAAGGATTATCAACAAGCGTAACAATGGCTGCTTGCGCCGCGATTTTAGCCGCAGCACGTGCTTCTTCGTCTGAAGGAGGTGCTGCAAAAAGCATGTGCCGTGCTTCATAGAGCGTCTCAGAACAAAACTTTTTCGGATTAGCCTCATAGTAACGTTGGCAATCTGCTTCTTCTGCAGTGGGCACAGTTATCTCCTGCTCCAACAAAACCCGGATGGCAGCATCCTCATCGGTTTCCTTCAGGCCATCACCAAGCTCTTCCGCTTCAGCGGCAATGCCATTCGCCAACGTTTCCTGCCGCAATAGTTCGCGAACAACCAGTGCCCTTGCTGCCTCTTCAAATGCCTGAACGGGTCTGTCCGAAGGATGGTTTTGCGCTTCGCTTTGCACTGTATCAATTGCTATTTTAACACCGTTGACCATGATTGGTGGCCGCTGTTTTGGTTTTGGCGGCACCTTCACCTTGCCATTTGGCAAGACGCTATTGGTTAGATCTAATACTGTTGTCATGCTCAATTACTCCGCTGGGGTACGTTTTTTTGTGCGCACGACCTGATATCCCGGCCGCCAAAGATACCGTATTGGCGCACTCAACATGTGCACCAGCCGGGTGAAGGGGAAGAGGACAAATATTGTCAATCCCAGGAAGATATGCGCCTTGAAGATT
>JAESSK010000155.1 GCA_016764155.1 Rhizobiaceae bacterium | reverse complement strand
CCCATTGTCGCGATGCCTACGAGAATGAGAAATATCCATGAACGTTTGCGCGAGGCAAGGATCGGTTTGGCCATCGCCAGATAGGCGCGGCCTAGTGGGTCCATTTTGTTGCCGCCACCGTTGGGGCTGTGTGCTGCATCGGATGGGCTGACACGCATCATCAACCATGGGGTTACGGTTACCGCGACAAAGAACGAGAAGATCATTGCAGCCGATGCATTGGATGGGATTGGGCTCATATAGGGGCCCATCAAGCCGGAAACGAACAGCATCGGTAGCAGCGCCGTTACCACTGTCAGGGTCGCAACAATGGTTGGGTTGCCGACTTCGGCCACCGCTTCGATTGCCGATTGAACCCGTGGGCGTTTATCAGGCATTGCCCAATGGCGGGCAATGTTTTCAATCATCACGATGGCATCATCGACTAAAATGCCGATTGAGAAAATCAGCGCGAACAGGCTTACCCGGTTCAATGTGTAACCCATGATCCATGCCGCAAACAGCGTTAGCAAAATAGTGGTAGGAATGACGACAGCGATAACAATTGCTTCACGCCAGCCAATCATAAACATCACCAGAACAACAATCGAAATAGTCGCAAGGCCCAGATGGAAAAGCAGTTCATTGGCTTTTTCATTAGCGGTCTCGCCATAGTTTCGGGTTACGTTGACTTCGATGTCTTCAGGGATGATTTTGCCCTTGAGCTGTTCAAGCAGATGGGTGATGCGTTCGGCGATGACCACGGCATTTGTACCCGGCCGTTTGGCGATGGCCAGTGAAACGGCAGGAACGCGGGACAGTTCGCCATCGTATTTTGCCACATGAAATACTCTGGATTCCTTCGGGCTTGTGGCAAGGCTGATATTTGCTACGTCGCGAATATAGACGGGACGTCTATCTCGTGTGGTAATGACGATATTGCCGATCTCGCTCAGGGTTTGCAGGGTCTGTCCGGCAACCAGCGATACTTGTTTACCGTTATCGCGAATTTTTCCAATCACGAATGACCGATTAGCGCCTTCAATTTTGGCCGTGAGCTGTTGCAGGGTTACGCCGTAAAGGGAGAGTTTTTCCGGCGCTGGTTCGATCTGGATTTCTTCAGGCTGGTCGCCGACGATATAGGTTAGGCCTACGTCGGAGAGTTTTGCCAGTTCTACCTGCAATTCACGCGTGATGCGCGTTAGCCCGTTGGCAGTCCAGCGTTCCGCTTTATCGGGCTTTGGTGCCAGTGTGATCACGACGATTGCAACATCATCGATCCCACGACCGATTATGAGTGGTTCTGGGATGCCGTAGGGAAGGCGGTCTATGTTGGCTCGAATTTTTTCATGCACTCGTAAATTGGCAGCATCAGAACTGGTTCCGACCAGAAAACGAGCCGTCAGGAGAACGCCATCATCCTGCGTCTGGGAATAGACATGATCCACACCATCAATGCTCTTGATGATTGTCTCAAGCGGTTCTGTGACCAGTTTCACAGCATCGGGTGCTTTAAGGCCATCGGCACGTATATGGATATCGACCATGGGTACGGAGATTTGTGGCTCTTCTTCGCGCGGCAAAACAATCAATGCCAAAACGCCAAGCAACAGTGAGGCGATAAGAAAAAGTGGCGTGATCGGTGAATTTATAAATGTGCGGGTTAGTGCTCCGGCAATTCCAAGTTTCATGGCAGAACCACCTTGTCACCAAACGAAATGCCGGAGAGGATTTCGGTGCGTGGCCCGTCCTTGGTGTCGATGGTTTGACCGGGAATGACCGCGATTTCACTTTCGCCTGATGCGGTTGTTATGGTGATATAGTCAATGCCTGAGCGTGTGGTAATCGCTTCTGGTGGCACTGCGAGAACGCGTCGTTTATCGACGGGTATCCAGACCAAAATGCGTTCGCCGATGAAAAAACCATCAAGGTTTGCCACTTCAGCGTCGACGATCACGCGTCCATTTTCCAGTTTTGGATAGACTTTGACGACCTTGCCGGTTCGGCTTTCTTTATCCGGGGAAGCCGACAGGCCGCGTTTTCCCACAAGAACTGTATCTCCCTCGCTGATAAAAGCGGCATGGCGCTCTGGTAAAGCGAGGCGTAGAAAATAACCGCCACCGGCAATAGTGGCAATTGCTTCGCCCGGAAGAACCACTGCGCCGCGGGTTTGGGGAACGCTTAGAACGCGCCCGGAGGATGGAGAGAGCACTTTTCCTTCTTCGATCTGTTGATCAATCACGAACCGTTCTGCCTTGCTGGCTTTAACCTGATTGTTCAACACGTCTGCCTGTGTTTGCAATTGATCTATGCGTGCCTTTGAAGTCAGCCCTTTGGCAAACAGGCTTTGCCCGCGCTCCAATTCCCTCAGGGCATTGGCATGGCTTGCGGCTAAAGCGCTGATGTTGGCGTCTACTGCGTCGAGCTTTAACGTCAATTTATCATCGGCTACAACGGCGACTGTCTGGCCAGCTATGACGATGCTTCCTTCTTCGACAGATATGCTGATCAGCGTGCCGCCAATACGGGCGCGTGCGGGTTGCAGGTTTTTGCTCGCAACACTGCCGAACACCGCCTTTAAATCATCGATGATGATTGGTTTGACGATGAATTCGGCGGCGCTCACTGAGGCTCCGGCACACGCCATTGCCAGTGTGAAGATGATGGCCCTGATATATGGCCCCAGCGGCATTTTACTGCTTGTCATGTAGTGCATCCTTGTTGGTCAGGTCTTTTCCTTAAGACGTGTCACGCTGGTTAGCTTCATGATTGCTTTTTCAAAGTATGGCTCGCTTTGGCCATTGCGGATCTTGTGCATGAAGTATTTTTCAAAACCGATTTTTGCCCAATGAACCCATCGACCTTGTGAGGCCCAGTTCATGTTGCGCGGTGGGTTTTGCGGTTGCGCCAGAAAGGCAACGCCGCTATCGCCGAAATCTGCCAGACAAAATGCGTTCCATGTGGGTTCATGGGTCATTTCCTTGCCCTGCAACAATTCGCCGATATTGGCTGAGGCTGCCGCAACCATGCTTTCGATCATATAACCGGTTTTTGGTACGCCAACCGGAACCGGTGTTGCTTCAAGCGGTGCTATCGCGATGCAAACACCGACGGAGAAAATGTTGGTGAAGGTTGGGTTGCGCTGGTGCTTATCGACGATAACAAATCCACGCGGATTTACCAAATTTTTGATGTCTCGCAATGCTGGAATGCCGCGAAAGGCTGGCAGAAGCATAGAATATTTAAAATCNAGATTGTGNGTGTGCTCNACTTCNCCNTCACGNGCCAGTTCGCTCACATCCATTTTGCCNTCTTCGATCTTATCGATTTTGGCATTGGTGATCCATTTGATGTCGCGATTGCGCATTTCGGATTCGAGCAACCCTTTGGTATCACCCACGCCGCCCAGNCCNAGGTGGCCGATATAGGGTTCGGCGGTAACGAATGTCATGGGAACCTTATCGCGGATTTTGCGCCGTTTGAGCTCTGTATCCATGATCATGGCGAATTCATANGCCGGACCGTAGCAAGATGCCCCTTGCACTGCGCCAACGACAATGGGGCCGGGGTCTTTGCAGAATTCTTCCCATGCAATAGCTGCACTTTCGGCGTGGTCCACCGAACAAACGGACTGGGTGAATCCATCTTGGGGACCAAAGCCTTCGATTTCATCAAAGGCCAGTTCGGGGCCGGTTGCAATGACCAGATAATCGTAATCGACTTCCCGTCCGCTTTCNAAAACGACNTTATTTTTCTTNGGTTCGAGCTTGGCGGCTCCATCAACGATGAAATCGATGCCCTGTTTCTTCAGCACTGGCGCTAAATCAATCGTGATATCTTCTTTTTTTCGCCAACCCACTGCGGCCCACGGATTTGANGGCGTNAACTGAAAATACGGGNTGTTTGAAATGACCGTAATTTTGTCCGCTTTGCCTGTGTGTTCCTTCATTTCGTAGGCCATCGGTATTCCACCGATGCCCGCTCCCAGTATCACGATTTTAGCCATGTTTACCTCCTTGCGAGTTGGTTGCCTTTTTAAAAAATCCTCATATTCAAATGTTCTCGACCACCTTCTGCATCATGGTTTTTACTTCGCCAGCGACCGATTGTAATTGGGCGTTGTCTACCGCTTGCATAGATGCCTGCGGGTCAATTGCACTGACTTCTACTTGACCATCATCCGTGGTGCGCACGACCACATTGCACGGCAACATAGAGCCGATACGCTGTTCGATTTTCAATGCCTCATAGGCCATGGTGGGATTGCAGGCACCGAGGATCAGATAATCATTGATGTCAGCGTTAATTTTCTTTTTCAGAGTCTGTTTGACGTCGATTTCGGTCAGAACTCCAAAGCCCTGATCTGCCAGTGCTTTGCGGGTTCGTTCGACGATTTTTTCGAAGCCGTCGTTTTCAAACATGCGATCAATTGTGTAGCTCATATCTTAATCTCCGTTGTGGGTAGGGGACGCGCTCTTGATGTATATGTAGTGACACACATATGGAAAATACAATATGTCATCAAAATAAATTACGCACCTTGATCCAAATCAAGCGAAAACATCTATGAATTCAAAGCCGCATATACGAGATTTCGGATCATAATACGGATGTGGAACCGCGCACCGGGGGCCTGCATCAGGAATATGGCCCACATATTTTCTTTGGGATCGATGCAAAACTGGGTGCCGAGGGAACCTGTCCAGAAACAATCGCCGATAGAGCCGGGGAAAGGCGCTAACGCGGCGTGGGTGCGCACGGCAAAACCGAGGCCAAAACCGTACCCTGACGGCATGAGTGGAGAATCAATTTTTATCTCAGGCGCGAGATGATTGGCGGTCATGAGATCGATGGTTTTTGATCCAACTAGGCGTATGCCATCCAATTCTCCGCGATTGACCAGCATTTGGAGAAGGCGAGCGTAATCCGGTGCGGTGGATACGAGGCCGCTGCCGGCAGCTTCGAAAACAGGCTTTTCATGCATGTCGAAAGTATTTACTTCAGCACCGTCCCACGGGTCTGGTGAAAATGGTTCTGCCAATCGTCNNAACCCNCGTTTTTNATCGATATGNAACCCGGTATCATACATTTTNAGGGGTTGGAAAATTCGGNTTTTGANAAAATCACCAAGGTTTTGACCGCTGGCCACTTCNACNACACGGCCCAGNATNTCGGATGACCGGCTGTANTTCCATTCATCTCCNGGNTGGCTGATGAGNGGAATTTTGGCCAGCGTATGGGCGTGNTCTTCATTCGTTTGGTCGCGNCGGGTAATATCCCAGTTNGCGTATAGNTCCTGAATATANCNGGGCTTATTGGCGTGGTGGGCGAAACCGGCTGTGTGCATTAAAAGGTCGGCGATGGTGATCTCGCGTTTTGCCGGAACCAGACTGACTTTTTCATTTGCACGGATAAGCACATTCATCTTCTTGAATTCTGGGATGAATTTGCTCAAATTTTCGGTGAGCAGAATGCGGCCCTCTTCCATCAACATCATAATGGCGAGAGAAATGACGGGTTTGGTCATGGAATAGATGCGAAAGACGCTGTCCGTGCGCATGGGGGCGTTAGAGGTGGGGCTTTGCTTGCCCATGGCTTCCAGTATTGCCACTTTGCCATGGCGGCCCATCATTATAACGCCGCCGGGCATGGTGCCTTTATCAATCTCGCGCGCAACTGCATCCTTCATGGATTGCAGCCTCTCAGGAGACAGGCCCAATTCCTTCGGAGTGCCTGTGGGCAATGGCGGTGTTGGAGGAAATTTGGTATTCTTAGGCGTTGGTTCAACTTGGTTGGTAACTGACATCGGTAACCCCGTGATGTTTGCAGGACAGGACCGAGTGGGAACGCGCGGTGTGAAATACGTCGGAGGCAATGGTGCCGCGAGCATTCACATGCGAACCACTTGGACACCCCGCCCATAGACGTTTCATTCGTTGTGGCAGGTCTCCTGGCTCATAGATCAATGCTGCTGTCTTGCCTTCCCGATGCAATTTGGCATCAGTGGCATATTTTGACAGCGGCTCACTATTTACAGTTGCGGGGGCAGCTCCGGCATTGATGCTGATCAAAGCACCTCACCAAATTCCCTCTTAGTTGCCGACCGGAATCGACAAAACCACTGTGATAAATGTAACCCAGCCNCNGGANAGCGTCAACAATTGGAGTGGTAGAATTCAACGATGTTAGGCATCCGAAGNATGTCGGNTGAACTGAAGTTNNCTCCATTATCAATCTTTTGNATTCCANAAAAANTTGCACCTGGCGGTGNNTTATANTCCGCCAGGTGCATCGATTTTNTCTTGGGGTTTNGCTTTTACCAGCAAATGCCGGAATAGGTGCTGCTTTCCTCAGGTGCCGCAANTGCTGTTAGAGCAACAATNGGNATGCTGGCCTGNGAAGATTCTAGCGCTCTGATGCGTGAGGTTGCTTCCTTGCCGCACATTTCGGGCATNTTGATATCCATGAAAATNANATCAAANGGNTCNTAGCGGGCGGCNCGCAATGCTTCAAAGCCGTTTGTCGCGATGCGTACATTATGGCCCAGTTTTGANAGTTTTGCCTTNATCACCGCAGCGTTGGCGACTTCATCTTCTGCCAGAAGAATATTCAACGGTTCTTCTGTCGGGCGTGTCCATTGATTGATTTTCAATTGCAGGGTCTCAAGGCTTGCGGGTTTTTGGACATAATCATCCATACCGACTGCGGCCAGTTCCTGCCAATTATTCTGACCGCCAAAGATGCGAACCAAATCAACGACTTTTTGATGTGGCTGACGATTGGTGACTGCCGGGCGATAGGCTACATCGTTATGGCAAACGACGATCACATCGCTGTCTTCGCAAGCTGTTTCAATCGAAATNCTGGCCATTGAGGGCAGGAATTCCATCAGTTGTTCGATGCTGCCTTTTTCGTGCTTCGAGTGCTGGAGGTGGTGGCGCACGGAACTATCCAGATTAAGATTGGGATCGTAAAATTTAATTTTGATTCCTTCTGTCACCAGTTGCGAAATCAGCGGCAGGATTGGGCTTTCACGAAGATCATCGGTATTTGCCTTAAAGGTGATGCCGAGGAACGTTACCACATCAGGATTAGATGATTTGATCATCTCTGCTGCATGGGTAATCTGATTGGTATTTGATTCAATGATGCTTCCCAAAACCGGGGTNGGCACGTTCAGGCTTTTTGCAAGATGATTNATTTCGCGCACATCTTTNGGCAGGCANGAGCCACCAAANGCAAAGCCCGGCTTCATATAATAAGATGAGATGTTGAGCTTTGTATCCTGAACAAATATGTCCATGACCTCATGGCTATCNACTTTCAAGGCNTGNCAAATATTGCCAATCTCATTGCTGAATGAAACTTTCAGTGCGTGCCATGNGTTGTCCACGTATTTNACGGTTTCNGCGACTTCGAGGCTGGTCTCGATGACGTTTTTATCGATNCCGTGATAGAAGGCGGCGACAAGTTGGCGCGAGCGTTCGTCAATGCCACCNACGACGGTTTTCGGCGGGTCATAAAAGTCGGAGATCGCGGTNCTTTCGCGCAGAAATTCCGGATGGAAGCTCACGCCNAAATCTTCNCCGGCTTTTTTGCCNGAGGCTTTTTCAAGAATTGGCAGCAACACATTGCGTGTGGTGCCTGGCGGGATTGTGCTTCTGTATACCACCACGTGGTATTTTTCCTTTTTCGCCAAAGCCTTNCCGATNTGACGGGAAACAGTGCGCAGATATTTCAAATCACAACTGCCATCGGCTTTGCTTGGCGTGCCGACACATACGAAGGAAATATCGGTATCATTGATGGCTNTTTGTTCATCTGAAATGACTTTTAAACGACCATTTGAGGTTCCNCGAGCCAATAATTTATCTAGTCCGGGCTCTACAATCGGTGATTTTCCCTCGCGGACTAAATAACGTTTCTTGACGTCTGGATCGACGCCAATNACATCGTAATCGCAATCGGAAAAGCAGGCNGCTGAAACCAGACCAACATAGCCGAGACCAAAAATACTGATACGAGCATGGTTCTTCTTGTTCCCAAAATTTGGTCTCTGGTTTGCGGTATATGGCAAGTTAATTAGGGCTGTCATTGTTTGTCTCCACGGTTTTTAAAGTTCGTACAGAGGAGATTGCAGATAATGTGCCAGATACTGTTTCCTGTTAAAACCGTTGGTGAGGTTGGGTTTAGAGCTTGATGTCTGGGTGTTTTGCGGCATAAAAACTCTAAATATGTCGTTCTGCGAGGCAATTTGACAATTTTCCTAAAAATGATGGCCTTTGCAATATTTTTGAGGAGGCATTGAGTGCACCCGAAACCTTTGATTATCAATGCTCCTGCATCGAAATTGGCCGTTAATCATTTGCTAACCATGGTTGGCACGGTTTTTGAACCTTCATCGGCAGGAAGCAGGCATGTAAGCCGCGCTGTCATTTGAAGGAAAAATGAAAAATGACCCCATCAACCGCAANCAGTCGAAATATCTACCCAGTNATATTGTGTGGTGGATCCGGATCGAGGCTTTGGCCTTTNTCGAGGGAGGGGCGGCCGAAACAGTTTCAATCCTTGCTTTCCGNANATTCCATGNTGCAGGAGACGGTTAAGCGTGTTNCCGATCCNGANATTTTTCAACCACCAGTGATTGTTACGGACGAAAAATTCTGGTTCATGGGTAGGGGGCAGCTTGCTGATATTGGTATCGAGCCGGGGCTGACAATTCTTGAACCCCACCGGCGTAATACCGCTGCAGCAATTGCAATGGCTGCATTGGCAATTGGCGCAGATGATCCTGATGCTCTGTTATTGGTTCTGCCATCTGACCATCTTATTCGAAATTCCAAAGCGCTTCATATCGCAGCCCAAATGGGTGCGCGTGCGGCTGCCCATGGCTCGTTGGTAACCTTTGGTACGCCCGCCAATCGTCCGGAGGTCGGCTATGGCTATATTCGGCAGGGCAAAAAGCTTTCTTATGGTTATACCTGTTATGAGGTTGAAGCATTCATTGAAAAGCCGGATATCAACAAGGCTGGCGAGATGCTTGAGGCGGGAGGGCATTTCTGGAACAGCGGTATCTTCATGTTTGAAGCAAAAAAATGTCTCTCTGAATTGCAACAACACGCGCCAAAAATATTGGGCCCATGCATTGAGGCTTTTGAAGGTGGTATCAATGAAAATGGAATAATCAGACCTGAAATAGAGGCCTTTTCTCGAGTGCCGAATATTTCGATGGATCGTGCTGTATTTGAAAAAACTAAAGATGCGGTCGTGGTTACCATTGATATTGGCTGGAGCGATATTGGTTCCTGGCAGGCGCTTGCTGAATGTATGGATAAAGACGATGCGGGAAATTCCGCTAATGGCGACTCCATCATGGTGAATTGTTCAGGCACGCATGTGCACGGCTCAGACCGTTTGATTGCAACTGTGGGGCTCGATAATCTTGTTATCGTTGATACGCCCGATGCGCTGTTGGTGATGCGCAAGGATTGTTCTCAAGACGTGAAAAAAATCGTGGAACAGCTCAAGCACGAGGACCGTGAAGTAGCAAAATTGCATCGCAAGGTTCANCGCCCNTGGGGNAGCTATGAAGGTGTGCATTGGGGCCTGCANCATCANGTNAAACATATNGTGGTGGCTCCTGGTGANAAATTATCACTGCAATATCACCACCANCGNAGCGAGCACTGGACCATTGTGCGNGGTGTCGCAGAAGTNACGCTGGATGAGGATGTGATAACGCTCCANNCTGATGAATCGATCTATATTCCGCTTGGCGCTGTCCACCGGATATATAACCCCGGCACAGTGCCNGTGCATCTAATCGAGGTGCAGATTGGGTCTTATCTGGGTGAAGATGATATCGTGCGGCTGGAGGATATCTATGGACGGGTGGAAAACCCATCTTCGCCAATGGCTGCTGAATAATATCTTTTGAAATATGTAAGCCGGCGATTGGATTTATTCTTCGCCGGTTTCTTCATCCCGAATACGGCGGTAAATGGTAGACGGGCTAATTTCCAGCAGGGCTGCGGCCCTATGGACATTATCCTTACATTCGGCCATTGCCGCTTCAATCATTTCACGCTCAACCTGCCACATGGGCCTTAAAATGATGTTGGAGGTAGCNGCCACTTCAGGCGATGCCACTGCCGACGATAAATGTGAGGTTGGAACNGCAGGCGTAGAGGCTAGCTNTATTNCGCCAATAAGAGGGGGGAGCATTGCAGCAGCAAGCTCTTCACCATCGTGAAGCACCACNGCGTTTCTAATGGCATTTTGAAGTTGCCTGACATTTCCTGGCCATTCGTAACTTGCAATTTGCTCGCGTGCATCATCGCTGAAGGAAGTGAATTTCTTTCCTTCTTCTTTGCTGAATACTTCTAAAAATTGCTCGCAAATTTTCATCATGTCGTTGCCGCGATCGCGCAAAGGGGGCAAGTGAATGGGAATTACGTGGAGGCGATAATAGAGATCTTCGCGAAAATTACCGGCGCTGACTTCGCCCCAGGGATTTTTATTGGTAGCACAGACAAAGCGCACATCGACCTTTTCAATCTCGGTCCCACCAACCTTCTGGAAGGACTTCGTTTGAATGAACCTCAGCAATTTCACCTGAAGGGTGAGGCTCATTTCGCATATTTCATCGAGAAATAAGGTTCCGCCATTGGCTTGATTTGCAAGCCCGTCACGATTGGCGATGGCTCCGGTAAAGGCTCCTTTGACGTGACCGAATATTTCGCTTTCCATCAGGTTTTCAGGAATGGCGCCGCAATTGAGCGTTACAAACGGTTTGCCATTTCTGGCACTTTGCTGGTGAATGGCCTCGGCGCATAATTCCTTACCGGTTCCAGATTCACCCGTTATGAATACGGTCGCGTTACTTGGAGCCGCATTATCGATTGTGCGGTAGATCGATTGCATGACTGGGGAAGAACCGATGAATTTGCAATATTCGGTTCGCTTATTATCCACGCTCAATGTGCGCACGATCTGGGTCAGCTGCTGGCGTTCCAATGCGTGGCGTAAGGTAAAGATCAGCCGGTCTGCATTAAACGGCTTGAGCATGAAATCGGCAGCACCCTCGCGCATGGCTTCTACAGCAGAATTTACAGAGCCATGGGCGGTAATCACAACAACTGCCGTGGGAATGGCACGCTGCTGGATATGTTTCAGAATTTCGATACCATCCATGTCGGGAAGTTTGAGATCAAGAATAACCACATCAGGGGTATTTTGATCGATGAAGTCGAGAGCATCNTTGCCGCAGTCTACGTGGGTGACGGCGTAGGGTTCTTTCTTCAAATACTCCTGATAGACCCGCGCTATGGGCAGATCGTCTTCAACNAAAAGTACATTTTGTTTTTGTGACATGTTCACTACATCACATTTAACAGCGATTCGGTAAACCCTCACCTTTTAACCTCGATTTCTCTGCGTAAGTTTCCACAGCTTGCCAGCGGTCTTTGGGTCGAACATGCAGGGGAGGGAGTTCGAAGACCGCTGGCTGCCGGGAGTGGAGTTTGTAATATTAGAATGTCTGGCTGATACCCCCGCTAATGCCTTTATCCTTGGGATGGGANCTGGCATCNACTTCTTGCCAGTGGGTTCCCGCTGATACGAGACAACTCCTGCCCGTGGGCAATGTCATAACGACGGTAAAAGTTCCATTATCAGAGGAAAACACCTCGATCATGGTGCCCTTTGGTGTCAGGCCACGATGCATCGGTTTTTCGCGATACAAGGATGCAAGTGTAGAGGTGATTTGCTCGTGTGTGCCACAAGTGGGAGGAGATTCAGCAAATGAATTTGTCGTTGCTGCAACGCACATGGATAGAGATATGGCGCATATATTTAAGCTTGTTTTGATANGTNGTTTCATAACTGGCTCCATGTTTGGTTGCGGTTGCCATCGTCATTGCAACCGATGTGCCAGTTTGGGGAACTTGATAAGTTGATACTGTTGGGATGATCGAAAAACCCGCCCTGAGCCCAAGGTAGCTAAGCGCGAGGAAGAATTCTGGGAGAAATTTTAGCCAGGTTAAAAATCTGATTGGTGACACATGGGCGCGTTGGAATGAGGCCNCTTTTATCAACCAGCATGTCAGTTTGACAAAATTGTCCTCAAAATTTGCAATTTGAAATATTTATGCATTCTGAAACGGCGGCAGGCCCTAATTTTTGATCGAAATTCGGTTGGTATGCTCTTTGCGTTGTCTTTTTCATAACCGAATGAAGATGATGGAGAGAAAAGATGGGACGATTAAACCAAATAGCAGCCAGATACCTCCTTGGAGGCATTATGGTGATTGGCAGCACTTTAGGTGTGCAGGCAACAGAGACATTGGTTTTTGGAACCTATGCGTTTGAAAAACCAACAACGACCGTACAGAAGATGCGCCCGATACTGAATGCATTGGAAATCCGATTGCAGGAGAAATTGGGGAAACCTATTAAAATTCGACTTCAAATCGCGCGNAATTATCACGCNGCTATATTAGANTTGGTCGCCGGGCGTGTTGATTTTGGAAGATACGGGCAAGCAGCCTATGTCTTTGCCAAAGAAAAAAACCGAGATCTGGAAATTCTGGCCGTTGAGGGAGATAACAAGACAAAGACCTTTCAGAGCGTTGTNATTGTGAACAGCAATTCCCGAATTTATTCTCTGGATGATTTGAAAGGGAAAAGTTTCGCGTTTGGCAGCATATATTCCACCACGGGCAGATATTTCCCNCAAAACTTTTTGGCNAGNCNNGGTATCACAGTTCGAAATTTATCAAGATATTCGTANCTTAGACGCCATGACCGTGTGGGTTGGGCGGTTTCAGATGGCAATTATGATGCNGGCGCNGTTAGCAAATGGGTTTATGAGGATTTGAAAAAGCGCGGNGCGAAAATTCGCCCGATTGCGTCATTTGCCAATGTTACCAAGCCCTGGGTCGCCACTAAACATCTTTCACTTGAGATGAAAACTGCAATTCGCGACGTTTTGATTTCGCTTCGTGGAGTGAAAATTTTGGACTTGATCAAGAAGGATTGNTTCCTGCCTGGACATGACAGNGACTATGATAGTGTGCGNATGGCGATTGCTAACAATAAGTTATTTTTTGCCAAGTAAAGATGATCTGTTTCCTGAAAGCCCTAAATGCAAGTAGGTTATAGGGAGTGATTCGGTCTAACCCGCACGTATAATACTTCCGGAGTCGCAGATGGATGTNGAAAAGAAGTGGCAAGAGGATTCTGATCGCTTGCTTGGCAAGCGCTATTGGCGNTTGTCACATCAAATTNTAATTGTTCTTGTTTTTGTGACACTGCTTTGTGCGCTCGGTGTCGGAGAANCAGTACGCTGGTTTGAAGCTCGCCATTTAGAAAAAGANTTGCACANACGCAGCGAGCANGTGATCTCCCTGATATCNGCNGTGATTGTTGATCCAATTGTCACCGAAGANNGGGCGTTGATNGAATCCATTATTTCCCAAACCGTCAAAGCTCTNCCTGAAATCAATNCTGCNGAAGTGTTNAATGAACAGGGGNTNAGTCTTGCGCATTGGTCGAAAGCNGGTGCTGACNATCCNGATGACCAGTTGAAACTGGAAAAAGACGTTATATTTGAGAATGANCANNTTGGGTCGATAAANATCCAGTGGGATTTATCCGACGCCCACACTCATATTGATGATCATGTATTGGCAATTCAAATTTACGTCGCAGGCGGGGTGTTGTTGCTTGCTGCAATATTTTTATCCGCCATGCAGTGGCTGGTTGGTCGTCCGTTGCGCGAGGTTCATCGCCGTATGCTGGCTGCAGCTGACGAACGTGAAATCGAGGTGATGCGATTGCCGGGGTATACGGCACGGGAATTGGTGGACGTTGGAAACACAACGCAGCGGCTGAGTGAACTTTATAGCGAACGCAGGAAATATCAGGAAGACCTGAGTTCTGCCCGGGAATTGCTGGTGGATGCAATTGAATCCCTATCGGATGGTTTCGTTATTTATGACGCGGATGACCGGCTGGTGATTTGCAATGAGAAATACAAAGAATTCTACAACCAGAGCGCCGACCTGCTGGTTCCTGGTACAAGTTTTGAACAGGTCATTCGGAAGGGAGCGGATAGGGGACAAATCAATACAGGCGATATGAACATTGATGATTGGGTGAAACAGCGATTGAAGCAACATCTCAATCCAACCGGGCCCGTGGAACAACAACTCCTTGATGGTAGATGGCTAAGGGTTGAAGAACGCAAAACCAGCCATGGCGGTATTGTGGGGTACCGGGTTGATATCACTGAAATAAAACAACGTCAGATGGAGCTGGATGAAGCGAGAGAAAAGGCTGAAATTGCCAATCAGGCGAAGTCTCAATTTCTTGCCATGATGAGTCACGAGATACGTACGCCGCTGAATGGTGTGCTTGGGGTGTTCGGGCTTCTTGATGATACGCATCTTAATGAAGAGCAGCAATTATATTCCAATACGGGCAGGCGGTCCGGTGAGGCTCTATTGGATATTATCAATGACATTCTCGATTTTTCCAAGATGGAAGCGGGCAAGCTTGATTTTGAAAATGCTCCTTTTGAGCTGAGAGAGCTTGTCGAGAGTGTGGTCGAGGTGCTTGAGCCGCGGGTAGAAGAAAAGGGCATATCCATACGCACTGGGTTGGAAGTGGATGCGGCACTGTTTTTCAATGGTGATGCGGGGCGGTTGCGGCAAATTCTTCTCAATCTTGCCGGTAATGCGGTGAAATTTACGGATGATGGTAGTGTTCAAATTTCGGCGTTTGTGGAATTTGAGTCTGTCAGCGAGAGCACCATACGCTTTGAAGTGGTTGATACGGGGATTGGAATTGAGGCTAAAAACTTCAACCGGCTCTTTACCAAATTTATGACTTTGAGGCCGGCGCACGCACAGAAGTTCGGTGGCACAGGACTTGGATTGGCAATTTCCAAAATGCTGGTTGAGATGATGGGTGGTGAAATAGGGTTTTCCAGTAAATCCGGTGTGGGAAGTACATTTTGGTTCGAGGTCACTTTGCCCAAACTCGATGCCGCGGAAATCGAAAGTTATCAAGAAAGCAGCAGGGATGGACAAACGAGTATTGATGGGAAATTATTCGGCAACATTCTTCTTGCCGAAGATAATCCTGCTAATGCGATGATTACGCGAACGGTTTTGGAAAAAGCTGGGCTTAAAGTTGAGGTTGTGGCAAATGGCATTGAGGCAGTGACGGCTGTTCGCAGGCGTCAATACGATCTTATTTTGATGGATGTGGGGATGCCGGAAATGGGGGGTGTTGAAGCAACCGAGAAAATTCGCACGATTGAAGGCTCCAAGGGCCACGTTCCGATTGTCGCCATGACTGCCCATGTGATGCGGGGCGACAGAGAGAGCCTGCTATCCAAAGGCATGGACGATTATTTGCCCAAACCCGTTTCAAAGCTACAATTACTCGAAATGGTGCGGAAGTGGGCTGGAGACGGTGGGGCTGGTGTTAAGCGGTTTAAAAAAGAGAAAGCAATTTCAACGGATGAAGCGGTGCTTGATATCACGGCGCTTGATCAAATGGCTGAAGATACCAGTGCGGAAATGTTGCCGGAGTTGATTGAAACCTTCATTACCCATGCGCGGGGGCGTTTTTTAAAGATTGTAGCTGCGGCAGAAAAGATGGATTTAGTTCAGTTGGAAGCTGAGGCCCATGCCCTTAAGGGCAGTGCAGTGACCTTTGGCGCAGTGCGGCTTCATCAATTGGCCAGCGATTTGGAACAAGCCTCAAAAAGCGGGGATGAAACGTTCATTGAAAACAATGCCAGCCTTATTACCGATGAAGGTGAATTGGTTGCCGATGCGTTGAATGCGTACTTAGGGAACGAATGAGAGATTATTCTTAAAGCAACGCAGCGAGAACACTGAATGGGAATGTTTGATACCGGGGATTTTATAGAGCTTTGTGCGCAGGAATTCCTCATAACCCTGAGTGCCGCTGACAGCGACTTTAATGAAACAATCAAAGGCACCTGAAGTTATATGAACTTCCAGCACTTCGGGGACATCTGCCAATTTTTGGCATATGTCTTCCAACAGATAATCGCCATTTCTTTCAAGCGTGATTTCAACCAGCACAGTTTCAGGATATCCCAATTGCATCTGATCGATGACAGTGCTGTAACCCTTNATAATACCGTCTTTTTCCAACCTGCGAACCCGCTGCCAGCANGGGCTNGAAGACAGNCCTACNGCCTCGGCAAGCTGGTTGTTGGATTTGCGCCCGTCGAGTTCTAGCTCNCGGAGNATTTTNCGATCTATTTCATCTAATAATTTCATGTTTNTCTCATTAACTAAAATTATATATTGANTAATNANCNTATCACAGAATTANATTTTTTNAAATGGCTGTATNGCAATTATTATGAAAGATAATTTTGNGCCGTCTGGTCTATCATGTNAAAATGATGAAAACGGCAAAACTCAGCTTTCCACATCCACCATCNCGTCCNGGCGTTAAGCCNGATTTNTCCTATTTAAAAATTCCTAAAGCGGGNGCGTTACCTGTTCCCGANNNCGGGATGTCTGTAACGGATGCTGCTCCTTATGCGCATGGATTGATCCGGGTNCTGGATGANAAGGGTAAAGCCGTCGGGCCNTGGGTAAAATATCTTGGNGANGCNGCTAGCGACGAAATTTTGCGTACTGGTCTGCGTGACATGTTGATGATGCGGGCCATTGATAAGCGNTTGCAGATCGCCCAGCGNCAGGGNAAAACATCTTTCTATATGCAATGTACGGGCGAAGAAGCAATCGGTTGNGGCTTTGCGCGAATGCTGCGNAAGGGNGATATGAATTTTCCGACCTATCGCCAGCAATCCCTGTTGGTGGGATCAGATTATCCGCTCGAACTTCTGATCGGGCAGGTCTATTCCAATGCGATGGATCCCCTTAAAGGACGCCAATTGCCTGTCCTTCATTCTTCGCGTGAATATGGCTATTTTACCGTTTCCGGCAATCTTGGTACGCAATATGTGCAGGCTGTAGGCTGGGCGATGGCTTCGGCCTTAATGAAGGATGATGGCATTGCTGCTGGTTGGATTGGTGACGGGGCAACAGCCTCAAACGATTTTCACGGAGCGCTTTTGACCGCTTCGGTTTATAAGCCGCCGGTTGTTCTAAATGTGGTCAATAATCAGTGGGCGATTTCCAGTTGCACCGGCTTTGCAGGTGGCGGAAAAGCCACTTATGCCGAGCGTGCGCTTGGCTATGGTATTCCCTCGATCCGTGTTGATGGTAATGATTATCTGGCAGTTCTTGCTGCTTCTAAATGGGCGATTGATCGCGCACGGGGAGGTTATGGNCCTGTNTTAATTGAATGGCTGACATACCGTGTTGCNGCGCACTCATCGTCAGATGATCCGACGGTNTANCGTTCAAAGCGTGAAGCTGCNGCGTGGCCGCTTGGCGANCCNGTTGANCGATTGAAAGANCATTTGATTTTGAAAGANGCCTGGTCGCAGGAACGCCATGTTCAGGCTGAGGCGGAAGTTCTCGACGAGGTTCGCACGGTTCAAAAAGAAGTTGAATCCCACGGCACCTTTGTTAATCCGCAGCCAATGTCTCCTGCAGATATTTTACGTGATGTTTATGCGGAAATGCCTGAGCATCTGCGTCGTCAACGCGAACAGATGGGATCTTGATATGCCTTCAATGACAATGATCGAAGCCATNAGAAGCGCNATGGATATTATGTTGGAGCGTGATGATCGCACGGTAATTTACGGCGAGGATGTAGGGTATTTCGGCGGTGTATTTCGCTGCACGTCCGGGCTTCAGGAAAAATATGGNCAAGAGCGGGTATTTGATACGCCGATCAATGAGAGTGCAATTGTCGGTATGGCGATCGGGATGGCNGCCCATGGCATGCGCCCTTGCGTTGAGATGCAGTTCGCNGANTATATGTTCCCAGCCTATGATCAGATTACTCAGGAGGCGGCCCGCATACGCCATCGTTCCAATGGTGATTTCACCTGTCCGATCGTAATCCGTATGCCCACTGGTGGCGGTATTTTTGGCGGCCAGACCCACAGTCAATCTCCAGAGGCGTTGTTTACCCATGTGGCAGGATTAAAGGTAGTGCAGCCTTCCAATCCCTATGATGCAAAAGGATTGTTGATCTCGGCGATGGAAGAAACCGATCCGGTAATCTTTCTAGAACCCAAGCGGTTATATAACGGGCCATTTGGTGGTGATCACTCTGGTCAAGCGATTGGCTGGAAACAGCATCCCATGGGCAAAGCTCCGGCTGGCCATTATACTGTGCCATTGGGCAAAGCCAATATTTCGCGGCCGGGAAATGATGTGACGGTTCTGGCCTATGGTACCATGGTGCATGTGGCGGAAGCTGCGGTAAAGGCTTGCGGTATTGATGCGGAGATCATTGATCTTCGAACTCTGTTGCCGCTTGATTTGGAAACCATTGTTACCTCTGTGAAAAAGACCGGACGTTGTGTGGTTTTGCATGAAGCGACCCGAACTTCTGGTTTTGGCGCAGAGCTGATTGCCGAAGTGCAGGAAGCCTGTTTTTACCATCTTGAAGCGCCGGTTATGCGTGTTACTGGCTGGGATGCACCTTATCCCCATGCGCAGGAATGGGATTATTTCCCGGGACCTGATAGGGTCAGCAAAGCGCTACAGCAAACTGTGGAGGCTTAAATGAAAACGGTTTCAGTAAAACTTCCCGATATTGGCGAGGGCGTCACAGAGGCGGAACTNGTNGAATGGTACGTTAAAGTTGGTGATCTGGTGCGCGAGGATGATATTCTTGCCGATGTGATGACCGATAAGGCCACTGTTGAAATTCCTGCTATTTGCGACGGGAAAGTTGCCTGGATCGGTGGCGAAGTGGGCGATATTCTGGCCGTTGGTTCGGATTTGGTGAGGGTAGAGACCACGGAAGCTGCAAGTGTTGGTTTGGTCGAAATGCCAGNTGAAAAACCTTCTGAACCTGCAAAAAAAATCGAAGTTCCAAAGAAAATCAAACCGGAAGTTAAAGCAGCCATATCAAAGCCTGAAAAGATTCAAGCTGCTGTGCCGCTATCGACAAGTGACAAGCCGCTTGCTGCGCCCGCTGTTCGTCAACGCGCGATGGAAGCCGGGCTGGATTTGTATAAGCTTTCCGGCTCTGGAGCGAATGGTCAAATTACCCATGCGGATCTGGATGCTTTGCTGATTAGTGGTGGTTCAGGGCGTGCCAAAAATACATCGGTGAAAGATACAAAAATCATTGGCCTGCGCCGTAAAATCGCGGACCGTATGTCGATTGCAAACAGCCATATTCCCCATATTACCATCGTTGAAGAAATTGACGTTACCGAAGTTGAGGAATTGCGTGCAAAACTGAACGCTGATCGCGGTGAAAAAGCCAAACTGACTGTTCTTCCGTTCATTCTTTCAGCACTGGCAGGTGCTGTGCGCGAGCGTCCTGAGATAAATGCGATTTTTGATGATGAAACCGGTGTGGTTACCCAATTTGGTGGTGTGCAGGTAGGGATTGCGACGGCCACGGATAAAGGACTGGTTGTGCCGGTTGTTCGCCATGTGGAATCGCGCAGTGTTTGGGATATTGCGGTGGAAATCGCCCGACTGTCTGAAGCGGCACGTGAGGGCAATGCAACCCGCGAAGAATTAACCGGTTCGACCATTACGGTTACCTCGCTCGGTCCATTGGGAGCGTTGGCTACCACGCCGATTATCAATCATCCGGAAGTGGCGATTATCGGTGTCAACAAAATGGCCATGCGACCCATGTGGAATGGCACGGAATTTGTGCCGCGCATGATGATGAACCTCTCCTGCAGCTTTGATCATCGGGTGATTGATGGCTGGGAAGCGGCTGTCTTTGTACAGAAGATGAAGTCCCTATTGGAGACGCCAGCGCTGATTTTTATGAACAATTAGGCCAGATTTTCAATTTGGCAAAATTTTTCAATTTGCGAATTTCCTCCAAGGTTATGACGAGTAATCCTATCTAGCCATTGATAGGTATCGTTGAAAATT
>JAESSK010000154.1 GCA_016764155.1 Rhizobiaceae bacterium | reverse complement strand
TCCAGCCAATTGCGTGGATACCGGTGCCGCTGATCGTGCTGTTTGGCATGACTGCCATTGTCTGGGTGCCGTTTCGCAGATCCATCACCGGGCGCACAGTTTATGCCATTGGTTCAGCCGAGGGTGCAGCCTATATGTCAGGCCTGCCGATCAACCGGGCAAAAATTGCAGCTTTCACCTTGGCCGGTTTCTTTGCTGGTTGTGGCGGACTTTATCTGGCCATTCAGACCTCATCAGGCAGCGCCGATATTGTTCAAGCCGGTTCCTATACCCTTAACTCGATTGCTGCCGTCGTGATTGGCGGCACGTCTTTGCTGGGCGGCATCGGTACTGCGGTAGGCTCAATCATCGGCGCGTTGATCCTGCGGGTGATTTCTTTTTACTTCCGCATTCTCTCCATCGACCCGTTGTTGCAAACTCTGGTTCAGGGGATTGTCCTTTTGGTGGCCGTTAGCCTTGGAGCCATTCGTACCCTGCGGGTTAAAAACCGCCTCGAACTGTTCCGTTAGATTGGGGAAAAGCAAATGTCACTCATTCCAACCTTAACGCCTGAGAATAAACCGATTGTCATTGCATCGGTGTTCATTCTGGCCATCCTTGCAGTGGGTACAGCCTACACCCTTTCTACGCAGGGCACCGCTCCGTTGCTATCACCTAATTACCTGTTGCAACAATTG
The DNA here is from genome assembly GCA_016764155.1 of Rhizobiaceae bacterium. Classification (GTDB taxonomy): domain Bacteria; phylum Pseudomonadota; class Alphaproteobacteria; order Rhizobiales; family Rhizobiaceae. Next base: position 7,113 of record JAESSK010000154.1, on the reverse strand, counting down.
CAGACAGGTTCCTTCCTCGGCATTGCTGCGGCGGGGATGATGGTGGTGATTTTGCTTGGCCATATCGATCTTTCTATTCCCTGGACCCTGACTGCGGCGGCTATGATGGCGACCACCGTTGGCGGCGATCTGGCAATCCCGACTGGTATTGCTGTGGGTGCAGCCATTGGTTTGTTCAATGGTTTCGGGGTCGCGTATCTGCGCATCCCTTCGATGATTTTTACCCTCGGAGTTGATTCCGTTGTGCGCGGCTTGATGGTGGCGCATACGGGTGGCTTTGCCCCCCAGACAGCGGCAACGCCGATCATGCGCTTTCTTGCTGCGGAGAAAATTCTTGGTATCCCGGTGGCAATTTTTGTCTGGCTTGCGGTATCCATCGTCATTGCGATCATCCTGCGCCGAACCGGCTTTGGCCGCTCTATCTATGCAACGGGAAACCGCGAAGGTGCAGCCTACTTGTCTGGCATTCGTACCAGAGCCGTTGTAATCGGTGCATTTGTTATGTCAGGCGTTTGTGCGGGCATTGCAGGTGTATTGTTTGCCGGCTATTCAGCCAGGGCTTACCAAGGCATGGGCGATGCATTCCTGCTTCCGGCAATTGCTGCGGTGGTTCTGGGTGGCACACGAATTCTTGGCGGACAAGGGCGCTATATTGGCACCGTTGTTGGCGTGATCCTGATCGTTCTATTGAACTCGGTCCTTTCCATCATGCAAATGCCAGAAGCCGGGCGGCAAGTGATTTACGGAACCGTGATCATTTCCATGTTGCTGGTTTATGGACGGACTGCCCGAGTCACTTCTTAGCTTTCAGGACGGCCTCTGCGCCAGTCATATTCGTTGATGCTAAAGCCTGTCCAAACGCCTGCCGCGATATAGGGGTCGCTGTTGATGTAATTGCGAACCGGCTCTATGGCGCCTGCTTCTAGTATAAGTAAAGACCCGACCGGCTTGCCGTCTTCTCCCAGCAGGGGGCCGCTGACACAAATGGCGACACCATCGGGCTGGCTATCGAGGTGTTTTCTATGTTCAGGATAAAGCGTTTGGCGCTTATCGCCGGCATCCGGATTATCTCTGGTCGTAACTGCAAAATACATGGTCTCTATTCTTCCAAATTCATGTTTGATGGAAGCCATCAAGGCACAAAAATTAGGCCTGCACAATGTTGAAAATGTTGATGGCAAGTTTTGTATCGTGCTATTGTTTGGTTTTGAAAATAACGATACGGAATGATCTTTATGCAGTTTGTTGTACATGCACTGGATCGCAAAGATGCTCTTGAACAGCGCCTTGCAATCCTTTCGCAGCACCGGGAATTTCTTGACGTGGGACCGGAACAATTTGGCGTTACTGTTTTAATGTCCGGCCCCTTAAATACCGATGACGGGGAAGCGATGATAGGCAGTTTTTTTCTGCTCTCGGCTGAAAGTCGTCAACCNATTGAGNCGATGTTTGCAGCGGACCCGCTGGCCATAGCCGGGGTTTGGGAAAGCATTGATATTTCCCGCGTCACNATCCGGCAAAATAATATCGGNCNGATTTTGGAGAANNCNTAATGACCGGACTCTATATTCTAGCGGCNATCTTCATTGGTGTGATTTTCTCCCTGCAACCGGTGATTAACGCAGCNGTTGCNCGCACCATCGGGACGCCGCTTTCTGCCGGGGTTTTTTCTGTNTCGATCACGCTGACCTGCNTGATTATCCTGTCGCANATCCAGGGCGGNGGCAANCTTCGCCCATCCAATCTTGTCACCCTGCCATGGTGGGCAATTTTTGGTGGGTTAATCGGTGTATTTGCAGTGGCTGGTCTTGCGGCCATTGCACCAATAACAGGGGCTGCGGTATTATTTGTGTGCATGGTCGCGGGCCAGTTGATAGGGTCGGCAGCAGCTGACCATTTTGGCGCATTCGGAATGCAGGTTCGCCCGCTTTCCCTNATGCGGGGNATGGGGCTGATATTAGTTTTTGCAGGCGCACTGCTTGTGCGTAGAGGATAGATAAAGGAAATAATCATGACACATATAAGCGGGTCCTGCCTGTGCGGACAGGTAACTTTTTCNGGCGAGANCGATATTATGGGCGTNGCCAATTGCCATTGCGANGATTGCNGNAANGCCACNGGGGCGGTCTATGGCACACTGGTATTTGCCAAGGAAAAAACAATTGAGATCAAAGGAGAAACCCACTCCTATGAACATACTGCCGATAGCGGAAATACGCTNACCAAAATAAATTGCGCCAATTGNGGNACGCCGATGTTTACCCATAATTCCAGCAGNCCGGGNATGGGNATACGNGCGGGCGTGGTTGATCANGGCGATCTGATTGNTCCNGCCAGATANGTNTATAGCTGAGCGCGCNNTTGCTTCAACGCCGATTGANGAGACGCTNGNAANCTCACGNNGGNATGCCNGGTTAATTNGGTTTTTTGAGNTTNAANAGNTTGCCGGTGAGGATTANNGCCGCNCCGGCAGCTGTATAGATGTCGATGACTTCNGCATAGACAAACCACCCGACCATTGCGGTTAGAGGCACGCGCAGAAAATCCATCGGCACCACGATTGTCGCGTCNGCATGGGTCATGGCGCGGGTCATGCAATAGTGGGAAAACGTTCCGCAAAATGCAACAACGATAACCCAGCCCCATAGATTTGACGGGACAGGCTGCCAGAAGATATAGGCCGGAATTGCNCCNAAAATTGACTGGATCACAAGCATCCAGAAAATGATGCGCACCACGCTATCAACGCGCGTCAGGGCTTTGACCAGAATAACGGAGACGGCAAACCCCACGGAAGCCGCCAGTGAAATCAACTGCCCTTTGTCAATATTTCCCGCCGCTGGCCGCACGATGATAAACACGCCGATCAAGCCAAGTATGATGGCCATAATTTTCCATGAATTCATGCGCTCGCCAAGAAACACAACGGCTAGCAATGCTGTCCATATGGGCATGGTGAATTCAATCGAAACAACCTGAGCCAGCGGTATCAATGTGATTGCGACAAACCACGCATATTGCGCGGCATAATGCACGGTATTACGCCAGATGTGACGCCATGGATTGTTTGTTTTCATGGCGGAAAAGCCGCCGGCTGCATGAACCAGCGGATAAAGCATGAGGAAGCCAAGCACAGAGCGCAGCTCCATTACCTGGAAAACATCCAGCACTCTGGCGGTTTCGCGGCCTGCTACGGCCATCGTGAGCATGGCCATCAGCCATCCGGCCATCCACATTGCCGCTTTTGTATTTGAAGGCTGCGGCGCAGTCATAAAATCACAATGTTACTTTTTCACTTTCGCGCGAATTCTCTGAATCACGAGGCGCTGGACGCTTTTGCTTTTGTCGATACCAACATGGTCCACACCATATTTGGAAACATCAATGGTGATAATCTTACCATTAAAACCACGACCACTACGATAGTTCTTGCCGGATGGAATTTTATAGTTNACCACCTGTTTTGCGCCACGACCGAAGCGATTGGGTGCTCTGAAGCCCGGATCAAGTCCAATGACAAGGGCTGTTGGCACACCGGCGGCACCGAGCGCGTTGGCAAAATCAGGTGCTTCTACACCGCCCAAAGAGTGGCCGACAATCACAATTGGGTAAGAAACTCTCTTCTGTTTCGAGCGGAGAATGATTTTTTTTGCAATGCCGCGCCAATCNCCATTGGAAATGGCTGTTGCGCGAATGCCACGAGAACGAAGCTGGCGCGTCATCTGGTTCATGCCATCTGAAAAGATATTGAGAAAGCCGCGGATCATATAGACTTCTTCAGCNGCTGCCGATGATGTCATAAGCGGCGTTGCCGAAAGTATTGCGGCAAAGACTGCGGTGCGGATGGTTGTCATTACTGGACGCATTTTTGATACCTCGTAGAATCAAATTTATAAGTTCACATATTCACGAAATCCCGAGCCTTGTCAGAATTTCTATAGTTGGTTTTCCAGTCGTCAACAGGATAGTTTCAATGCTTCGATGATTTAGTAAAGCCCGCCCCGGCTTGCACTATCCAATTTTACTCTGCACACGATGGATTAACCATAAAAGCTATGTTGCTAATCTCAGCCAAAATCAAGGGTTTCTCAATGTTTTTCTCGTAGAGTTGCAGAGAATGGAACGCTCGGACGTGATTTTAAGGAAAACCGGTAGATTTTGATGGCAAGAAAATCCTCATATAAATCCCTAGAAGGATTTTCAGACACGGACGACCGCAAATCAGCGATGATTGAGCGATTGCCTGCGCATGAGGCGCCTCCACTGGATTATACGGAGTCGTCCGAGACAGAGTTTTCCAGCAATAAAGCCTCTAAAATCAACAATCTCACAAAATTATGGCTAATTGTTGGGCATGGCTTGGTGCTCTGCGCCCTGTTTGTGGCAAGCAATATGGCTGACATCGATGCTGCGTGGCGAGCAGGTGTGATATTTGGCTCTCTGACAATTGCTGGTTGTTTTTATTGGAAACACCATCTTTTGCAGAATGCCCATCTGANAGAGACCATTGCCCGGTTGGATGGGCGGGTGGAGCAACTTTCCGATAAAACCTGGGAATTGCGCGAAGGAGAGGAACGCTATCGCTCGCTGGTTGAAGCTTTTGGCGATTCTGTGATGCATCGACATGGCGATGACACCATCATCTTCACCAATGATTCCTTTGCCAATATTTTTGATAAAACCCCCAAAGACCTCATCGGCACAAAGTTTGAGCCGCAATCCTTGATCGGTNGCGATGATTTCCCGCCGCTGGACCAACAGGGAATTGTGCATGAAATCTNGATAGAATCCAAAGATGGCAAGCGCTGGTATTCATGGCTCGATGTACCTATACGCGACGCGGTGAGCGGGCAAGCGGCCATTCGCTCCATCGTGCGAGACGTTACCCAGCACAAGGAAGCCGAAGTAGCATTGCGCGAAGCAAGTGAAAAAGCCGAAACAGCAAGCCGGGCAAAAACCCGTTTTCTTGCCAATGTAAGNCATGAAATGCGCACACCGCTAAACGGTATTCTTGGCATGTCTGATTTGCTGGGTGACACAGAGCTGACGCCCAACCAGAGCACCTATAATGAAGCCATTCATACTTCAGGGGCCGCCCTTTTGACCCTGATTGAAGATATTTTGGATGTTACCCGGATCGAGGCCAATAAGTTTGAGGTGCGTCGGGACGAGATTAATCTGGCGCAACATGTGGAACATGTGGCCGAACTTTTATCAGTGCGTGCCCATGCAAAAAATATTGGGCTTTCAACTTACATTTCGAGCGATATTCCCGAGCGGGTGGAGGTGGATGCCGGCCGTCTACGTCAGGTTTTGATCAATTTGTTGGGCAATGCGGTAAANTTTACCGAGCNGGGCGAAGTTTGCCTGCGGGTATCGTTGAACGANCAAAAATCGTCCATCCGCTTTGAAGTCGAAGATACGGGCCCCGGCATTTCCATTGAAGACCAGCGACGGATTTTTGACGAATTCGTTCAGGTCGACGATGAAAACACCCGAAAACATAATGGGGCTGGGTTGGGTCTGGCTATCTCTCAGGCGATTGTTCGNGAATTGGGCAGTGANATTTNGATTGAAAGCGATGGTGAAACCGGCACNGTTTTCAGCTTTGAACTAGACCTTGAAGGTCAACCGGATCAAGGGAGGCCGTCCAAGCCTCTTGATGATTGCAGCGTGTTAATTATTTCCGGTTCAAAACTTGAATCNGCNGCNCTTGCGCAAACNATCACCGATGCTGGCGGGGCATCTGGCGGCGGTGAAAATNTGGATTATATTTTGGTGGATGCTGACACATCAAGGGATCCTNTTNAGTCTCTAGATGCGATCAAAACNCAGNCATCTGAAAATACCCGTTCTGTGATTTTGCTTACNCCTGAAAAGCGTGGCGATTTGCAATCATATCTGGATAACGGGTTTGACGCATATTTGATAAAGCCTGTGCGCGGGGGCTCCCTGTTGAAAATTCTAAGTGGTGAGAACCCTCAACCGGATATCATCCCGGCGGANACGCCTTTGAAAAAGCCGATCACNGAACCNAAAACAGATGGTGANGCNACCAGAATNCTGCTTGCCGAAGATAATGACATTAANGCNNTGCTGGCNAAATCAGTTCTGGAAAAAGAAGGGCATTTTGTCTGCCATGTGGTGAACGGGCANTTGGCTGTGACNGANTTTCAAAAAAGCGTTGAAGCGGGCCAACCCTATGATTTGATCCTGATGGATTTTCATATGCCGGTTATGGATGGNCTGGATGCGATCAGCCAAATCTCGCAATATGAACAAGCAAACGGGCTAAGCGCGGTGCGTAAAATTATTCTCAGTGCCGATGAACAATCAAAAACCCAGCTTGAGGCAAAGAATGCCGGGGCTGATGATTATCTCAGCAAGCCGTTCAAGCCCGCGCGNNTGATGGAAATTGCGCGCGAATGNTCAGTNGCNAAACCTAATGGTCTACGCGCTGCAAAATAGCATCGGGCGTTTTTNCNGCTGGCCGNATCGCATTTCTGATCCGTTTTGCCGCTTTTTCAGCTGTATCCTCATCNCGCGCTAAAATTCGNCAAATNGGCTGNGNACCGTCCCAGTCTCGNGGCGCNATATCAATGATNCCCACGGCNTGATCGATGGCCTCNCCCGGATTGGTGCGACCTCCGCCCAGTTCAATTACTGCCAACCCGATTTCACGCGTATCAAAACCGAGATTGCCCTTGAGAGCAGATGCATCCCCTTCGGCATGGACTTCAATTTCGATTTCGGGACGGTCGAGATATTTATCCATATTCTCAACAAAGTCAGCAGGACCACCGAGTTCGGTTACCATTTTGCCGAAGATTTCGGCAGCTTTGCCGCTAGAAAAAGCGTTCTCGATTTTCTGGGTCGCCTCGGCCCGATCATCTGCAAGCTTGCCAGACAAAAGCATTTCTGCGCCCAGCGCCACCGTCACTTCATACAGTCTCGGGTCGATATGGGCACCAGTCAGAAAATCCACCGCATTGCGCATTTCAACTGCGTTTCCGGCGCAATTGGCCAGTGGATGATCCATATCCGTGAGCAATGCTGTGGTGGCAAGGCCTGCGCCATTTGCCACTTCGACCAGGCTTTTGGTGAGTTCTTGTG
>JAESSK010000153.1 GCA_016764155.1 Rhizobiaceae bacterium | reverse complement strand
TCGAGGCGATTTTTTGCCCAATAGCATTAGGTTCAACCGAGAATGCGTAGGTTGATATGATCGCCATCATAACGGCCATAGTGAACGCGCCGCCGAAGTTTCCGATGAATACCAGTCCCCAGTTACGAAGCACGCCCTTCATGGTCACGCCCGGACGCTTATCGATCAGAGCGAGAGGTGTGAGGACGAAAACGCCGGTTAGAAGGTCGAAGCCAAGCAGATAAAGCATGCAAAAACCAACGGGAAACAATATTGCTCCGACAATCGGTACGCCTGTTTGCACGGTAACGGTGATCGCGAAGGCCGCAGCAAGGGCCAAAATCGCACCCGCCATATAGGAGCGGATCAGCGTATCCTTGGTTGACATGAAGATTTTGGATTCGCCAGCATCAATCATCTTGGTGACGAACTCGGAGGGAACTAGATAGGACATAGAAACTTTCTCTGTTTTATAGTCGACCTGCTGGCCGCTTGGGAGGCTGTCCTGACCCCTGTGAAAACAATGAAAAAGCACCAGAACAGAAATGATGCTTTTCAATAGAATTTTTTGGTGCTTCGGTCTGCTGCTAAAAAATGGAGCCCCTGTTGCAAAAAACGCAACGCTGACGCAGGAAGGTTTGGCGCAATGGCCAACCACTCCTACATCAGTAATTTTTAGAGATTCGCCCACACAGTTAAGCTGGAAGTTTGTTAAAACCTCAGGACCTTCTACTGCTTTATTTTATAGTCACGACGAAGGTTCTGTCGCTGGTTATTTCCCAAGACAATTCCCCGATATCGGATTTGATCGTCAGCTTTTCGTCTCTGCCGTCAAACGTGACGGTCAATTCACCGTTTTCATAGGAGAAATTTGCTTCGTCAACCCGCATGACCTCATCGAACCAGCCCTCGCCAAAGGTGGCGAAATCCGTTGTATCAGTAATGTTGATGACGTCCTGACCATCGCCGGCGCGGTGCACAATTCGTGCTTTGCCATCGACGCTTATGGTGTCATTGCCCTCGCCGCCAATAATCGTTGGATCGAAGCTGCCCCCAAAACCAAAGTTGCCGTGAGTTCCCCACCTTTGAGTACTGACATTATCAGAAGAAACGGTAATTACGTCATCTCCTGCGCCGCCCCTGACAGTGCCAACTATTGCACCGTTAACGGTGATGGTATCGTCACCTTCGCCGCCACTGACGCTGCCAACGATCTCTCCGGAAACAGAAATCACATCATCGCCTGCTCCACCTTTGGCGCCCACATAGAGGCCGGCAACCGTGATCACATCGTCACCATCTCCGCCATAAGCGCGCGCATTGCGTCCTGAAAGGGATATTGTGTCATCGCCTTCACCGCCGTAAATTCTTTGCTCACCATATGCGGTTGAAGCAACATTAATCACGTCGTCCCCGTCGCCACCATCGATATAGGTGGAAACAGCGTGGGCCGATGCATTGGAGTAATTGATGGTATCGTCATCCGACGATCCCTTTATTGCATCAAAGCCACTTCCGCCGCTTCTAAAAGAGGCGCTAGCTCCGCTATCGGACTCCTTTGCAGCAGACGCCTCATTGGCTTGGGAATGCTTGCCATAGTGATGGTGGTTTTTGGATTTATCCATATTGCCAACAATATCGAAAATCCTGTCCATTGCACGGGAGGTTCTGGAGCCGCCGCCGCCCATCACACTGATCGAAGGAATGGTGCTGGCAGAGTCGGCCAAGTCTTTTCTAATCGATGCAGCAGCATTAGCCGCGAACGACCTGCCGCCAATAGTAAAACTTGCGGAAGCACTGCGTAATAATTGAACCGAACCATTTTCCATGGGTACAAGAACTCTAAAACTTGGCGGGCGCGGTCCCATCATGAACCGGTCGATACCAAATTGCCCTGTAACAAACACAACATTCTACAGGCTTGGGTTACGCAACTATAGCTTTGTAGGTTTGTATTATAATAGCAAGATACTAACGCGACCTTAACTCACGGGAAACAATGCCACGGGCAGATTGCTGGAAGCGAACATGCAGTGCAGGAGGTTGGAAACAACGACCAAACGCTCCCGCATCAGCGATCTTTCAGCGATCTGATATTTGACTAGCTGCCAGTTTAATCAGCCTGATCGTCTTGCTCGACTTCAACATCGACAGAAGCTTCTGTATCCACGGACGCATCAGCTGCTTTATTGACGGTGATCATGAAGGTTCTGTCACTGGTCAACTCCCAGGACAGCTCTTCTCCTTCGGCGGCTCTGATTGTCATTTTATCGTCCCTGCCTTCAAATGTAACGGTCAATTCACCGTCTGCATATGAGAAGGTGGCCTCGTCTAATAGCAAAACATCATCAAACCAGTCGTCGCCAAAGGTCACAATTTCGGTTGTATCGCTGACGGTGATGACATCCTGTCCATCGCCGGCGCGGTGAATCACCCGTGCCTTACCATCGATATTGATAACGTCATTTCCCTGACCGCCGTCAATTGTTGTAGGATTTTCAAATCCTGTATAGCCAAGACCACCCGACATATTATGATCGTAGTTGGTCCAGTCATCAAATTCGTTATTCGTGGAAACGTTGATCACATCATCGCCATCGCCGCCATCGACCCGACCTACGGTATTGCCACTAACAGTGATGGTGTCATTGCCTTGATTACCCGTCACATGTTTAACGACGTTTCCCGAAACAATAATCAGATCATCGCCCTCGCCGCCCCAAACCGGACCCACGTCACCTCTTCCGTTGACAGTGATGGTGTCATCCCCTGAACCACCCGATGCCTTGACGGTTTGTCCAGAGACAGTAATCACATCATCGCCTGCCCCCCCTCTTGCCGAGGCAGAATATCCAGCGACCGCGATCATATCATCACCCGCACCACCAACCGCAGTTGCCATGGCAGCAGAGATAGATATTGTGTCATTGCCTTCACCGCCAAAGGCTAACTGGGAACCAAGGGCGGTTGAAGAAATGCTAATCACATCATCACCGCCGCCGCCGTGAACTCTGTTGGTGACCCAATCAAACGATGAATTCTCGTAGGTGAGCGTGTCGTCGCCTTCTGATCCTACGGTTATGTCAACACCAGTGTGTCCAATCCTTACAGTGAGGGAGACGACACTGTTGGGGCTCTTGTTATTTTTTATGTCAGTGTAATATTTACCTGATGGAATATACTCTCCATTCCCGGATTTGAGGTTTTCCTGGTAACGACTTGTGTATTCTCCCCAATCGTCAGCCACTTCGGCCTGTTTGTCCATCTCGCTAACAATATCGATAATCTTGTTCATCGGCCCGGAACTGAAAGCTGCGCCGCCCATCACAGTGATCGAGGGAATTGTTCCTGCAGTATCCATTGTCGTCTGCGAGAATGCAGTGGCTCCATACGACCTATTGCCGATACTGTAGCTTGCGGAGGCAGTGCGCAACAATTGAAGAGCCACGTTTTGCATGAGTGATGAACTTTATATCATGGCGTCACGATCACATCATTGATCGGCTGGCACCAGATGGCCCTGAGGCAGAAACCACATTCCGCAGGCTTAGGTCATGCTAATACAGTTTATATTGTTACTTGCACATCATAAGAAATAATAGTTAACGACACCATAATAACCACAAGCTCATAAGTATACCAGACGACCATCTGGATCACTACCTATCAATCAACATCAATAATGCCAGATTTATTAAGGCGTTCAATGATGAAATCTGCGGCTTCTTCGGCGCTGAGTGTAGTGGTTTGAACACGCATTTCCGGATTTTCTGGTTCTTCATATGGAGAATCGATCCCGGTGAAGTTCTTCAAATCACCGGCGCGGGCCTTTTTATAAAGCCCTTTGACGTCTCTTTCTTCTGCCACTTCCAGCGGTGTATCCACGTAGATTTCGAAAAACTCGCCGTCTTCCACCAGTTCGCGCGCCATTCGACGCTCGGAGCGGAAAGGAGAGATGAAGGACACCAGCGTAATCAGCCCGGCGTCAACCATCAATTTTGAGACCTCCCCGATGCGGCGGATATTTTCCACCCTATCGGCATCGGTAAAGCCCAAATCCTTGTTGAGACCGTGGCGGACATTATCACCATCGAGCAGATAGGTATGGCGACCAAGGGCCGTCAGTTTTTTCTCGACAAAATTCGCAATGGTCGATTTGCCAGAACCAGATAGCCCCGTGAACCACAGAATTGCAGGCTTTTGCCCCATCAGTTTGATGCGGGCATTCTTATCTGTATCGACCGACTGCCAGTGAATATTGGAGGCACGACGAAGAGCGAAGTTGATCATGCCAACGCCAACGGTTGTATTGGTGTAGCGATCAATCAGGATGAAACCGCCCGTATCGCGGTTTTCCGCGTAGGGGTCAAAGGCAATCGATTTATCGAGCACGATATTGCACACGGCAATCTCGTTGAGTTCGAGTTTTCGCGCCGCCAATTCTTCCAGAGTATTGACGTTGATCTTGTGTTTGGGTGCGGTGATCGTCGCAGTAGCGGTTTGCGCGCCGCTCTTTAAGATATAGGAGCGCCCTGCCAACATGCTTTCATCGGCCATCCATAAAATGGTGGTCTCGAATTGGTTGGCTGCTTCCGACGGACTTTTTGCAGCACAGATCAAATCGCCGCGGGAAATATCGATTTCATCTTCCAGTGTCAGCGTAACCGACTGACCGGCAATGGCTTCCGGCAGATCGCCATCCATGGTGACAATCGATTTAACCGTGCTGGATTTGGCTGAAGGCAACACCTTGATGGTATCGCCCGGTTTGATTTTACCCGAAGAAATGAGGCCGGAAAAGCCTCGGAAATTGAGGTTGGGACGATTGACCCACTGAACCGGCATGCGGAACGGTCGGTCTAAATCTTCGTCATCAACTTCAACTGTTTCAAGGTAATCAATCAGGGTCGGGCCATCATACCAAGACATGTTCTCACTGCTTGTGGTGATGTTATCGCCGATTAGCGCAGAGAGCGGAATGGGTTGGATGGAAGGGGTATTGCCAGTTTTTTCAGCCAGATTTTTTGCAAATTCCTGATAATCACTGACGATATTATCAAAGACTTCCTCGCTATAATCCATCAAATCCATTTTGTTGATGGCCAGCACGATTTTTTTAATACCGAGCAAGGATGCAATATAGGAATGGCGACGGGTCTGGGTTTGCACGCCGAGACGCGCATCAATCAGGATGATTGCAAGATCAGCGGTAGACGCACCGGTGGCCATGTTGCGGGTATATTGTTCGTGGCCCGGTGTATCGGCAACGATGAATTTCCGCTTCTCGGTGGAAAAATANCGATAGGCCACATCAATGGTGATGCCCTGTTCGCGCTCGGAGGCGAGGCCATCTACCAGTAAAGCGAAATCAAGACTGCTGCCTTGGGTGCCAAGTTTTTTGGAATCAACTTCAAGGGCTGCCAACTGNTCTTCAAAAACCTGTTTGGATTCGTAAAGCAAGCGNCCAATCAGAGTTGATTTTCCATCGTCCACGCTGCCGCAGGTNATNAAGCGCAGCATGGTTTTNGTTTGGTGTTGATCAAGATATGCGTTGATATCTGATTCAATCAGNGCGTTNTGGTCGGCCATTTTAGAAATACCCTTCCTGTTTTTTCTTCTCCATCGAGGCGGACTGATCGTGATCGATCGTTCTTCCTGCTCTCTCTGAAGTGGTGGTCAATAACATCTCCTGAATGATTTCAGGCAGNGTNGTTGCGTTGCTTTTAACGGCGCCGGTCAGGGGATAGCAACCAAGGGTGCGGAAGCGAACACTCTGNATGGTCGGCGTTTCGCCGTCCAATGGCATGCGATCATCATCGACCATGATCAGTGTGCCATCGCGCTCAACAACCGGNCGCTNNGCTGCAAAATANAGCGGCACGATGGGNATTTTTTCCATATAAATATATTGCCAGATATCGAGCTCNGTCCAGTTGGACAGAGGAAAGACNCGAATGGATTCGCCTTCATTCTTGCGGGTATTATAGATTTTCCATAGTTCCGGGCGCTGGTTCTTCGGGTCCCAGCGATGATCTGCNGTGCGGAATGAAAAAATGCGCTCTTTAGCGCGGGATTTTTNCTCGTCGCGGCGTGCGCCACCAAAGGCCACATCGAATTTATANTTTTCCAANGCCTGCTTNAGCCCTTGGGTNTTCATAATATCGGTATGCATGGAAGAGCCATGCTTGAACGGAGAGATATCCATATCGACACCCTCCTGATTGGTGTGCACNATCAGGTCGAGNCCGAGTTTTTTTACATGCTCGTCGCGAAAGGAGATCATCTCCTTAAATTTCCAGGTGGTATCCACATGCAAAAGCGGGAATGGCGGTTTGGACGGATGAAANGCTTTCAACGCCAAATGCAACATCACGGCGCTGTCCTTACCGACAGAATAGAGCATGACGGGATTTTCCGCCTCTGCCGCCACTTCGCGCATGATATGAATGCTTTCGGCCTCAAGCCGCTGCAAATGAGTAAGATGATGATCGGTAGAATTCAATGCACTATTCCTGTCAAAGCTCCGTGACTGGTTTCTACACCAAGCAATAGAGGTGAAATAGGTATAGTGCATCGAATTTTCAGAAAAAAATCGATCATTTTTTTGCTAAGAGGGCAAAAAGGATAATATTCGTTCAAAATGGTTTTGCNCTCACAAAAGNAAAACCTNAGNTNTNNNGCCTAAATTGCGAGTATCGTATTTCCNACATATCCACCNGCTTCAACTTCCTCATGGGCTTTTGCNACCTGCTCAATCGGGAACACCTTGTGAATAATCGGCTGGATGACGCCGTCGCGCAAAAATTGATTGATNTCNGAGATTGCGTCAGCTTTGGCNTCATCGCTCATGGCGTAAACCAGAACCGAGCGAATGACGATATTGTTCAATAGATGGGCGCGGTAATCCAAAGTAGGTGACGGATCGGACGTNCCNTATTGNGCNATGATGCCGCCTTGNATCANATAGGATGGGGCATCGTTCACATTGGCTGCNAAATCAACATCGATGATNCGNTCAATTCTTGTNCCATCGGTAATTTTGAGAACAGCTTCAGGNGTATTTTCGNTGCGGTAATTGATGGTGGCTACNGCACCGGCNGCNATCGCGATTTTTGCTTTTTCGTCGGAACTTACNGTNGCAATGACTTTCGCNCCGGCAGCCGATGCCATTTGAACNGCAGTAAGTCCGACAGAACCTGCACCGCCGGTTACCAATACCCATTTATCTTTCACTGGGCCNTCGGCAAATATCAGTCGGTGGGCCGTCATGGCCGGTACGCCTAGGCATGCTGCNGTTTCATAGGANATNCCATGNGGNAGTGGGGCNGCATATTTTTCGTCAACAATGATTNGTTCNGCGGCAGTGCCCCGNACGCCTTGGCCGACNCCATCTTCGGTGCGGTTAACATTATAAAGCCAAACGCGCTCACCAATACGGCGTTCAAGTACGCCNTCGCCAACGGCTTCNATGATNCCGGNACCATCNCAATGGGGCACCAGTTCAGNTGCGGGCATGGGNCCTTGCGAACCGTTGCGCACTTTGAAATCAGAAGGATTAACGCCGCTCATATGAACGCGCACCCTTACCTCGCCAGCACCTGGTTCAGGTGTTGGGCGTTCTTCGATTTTGAATGCGTCTTTGGCTTCACCCCGGGCAAAACAGATTACAGATTTCATGGCGATTTCCTCTAATTTCGATTGTTAATTTATGCACAACACGAAACTGGAGAAATTTCAACCAACTGAGAGATCAATAATTCTAATACCTGAATATTTCAAACTCGATGCC
>JAESSK010000152.1 GCA_016764155.1 Rhizobiaceae bacterium | reverse complement strand
AGCGCGGTCAAATCAATCCCGATTAATCGGCAGATTTGTCAGCAGGTTCTGTGGTTTAAATACCAGTTTTTTGTCATCATTCATAGCCACGCCCAGATAAACCGGCTTCCCCTGCACGGAGGCGATGACATCATTCTGATTTAGAAACTCCATTCTGAATAGGGCCAGAATTTTATAGAGCTCACTTTCTTCAACTTCCTCACCATTATAGAGCGCATTGAGAATTTGATTAGATTGAGTATCGCAGCCAATATGCCAGGACCAACGCTCATCGGTGATCGATTGCATGGCAGAAACCCGCGTNGATAATCCCAAAAAATGTTGCACCCATTTTTCNATCACCCGCCCCAATGCATCGGGTGCCGCTTGAGTAAAACGAAAATCAATCGCCGTATCAAACTGATCCGAACGCTCCCAATAGATGGCTTTGTTTTCATCGGTCAAAACATCCAGACTGACATCCCGCATTGGCGTCCCGGCTTCCGCGATCAATTGCCCAAGCCCACCAAAACCACCGGTCTCGCTGCGCATTTCAACAATTTCTTGGTCGGCCAGCATCAGCTGATCATCTCCGGTTGTCACCGCCTGTTCGCGAAAGAATAATTCAGCCGCACGTAATTGCATGGGATCATCCACGCCATCCAAAATATTACGCAAAATCAAATGCACCATCTGGTCAATAAACATCGGCGGAATGGATATTTCATCCCCGCCAAACAGTCCCATATAGGCTGCTTCAAGCGTGCCGCTTTTAATCAGATGATCACGAAAACGCAAAAGAATGCGGTAATTATCCGCGGCATCCTGATCAACGATTGCATCCAAATCATCCGCCACCAATTCAACAAACGGATCATCCATTATCTTTTCAAACAAGCGCATGTTCGCCGGCGCAGGATTCNTCCACNGGATGAATTTCCGGTCGGGTAAAATATGCNCGCAGATAATCNGGCGTAACTTTCAGCCAACCGTTTTCATCCCNCTCCACCAAATGCATTCCGGCAGATTTCCAAAACTCCATCATTNAGTCCTCTTCAACATCCCAAACCCGGGCATGCAGNGCCTCTCCCGGTGCGTCGACAATTCGAAATTCTTCCTTNATTTCTCCGTCATCATCCAATGTNCGCATCAANGTAAATACCGAATTGATCGGGATTTCCTCACACATATCNGTAATGAAGGAAACTTCNCCCTNNGCNGCNTTGTTCGCATCCNCAGGCGTTGGTGCGCCATAATGATCGGTCAAATGCTTAGCCAANTGCGNAACNANNTTTTCAACATCNGCCTCTTTGATATTTGCCACCACCGTAAAGGTCGAATGGCCAAACGATTCCAGAGACAAAAACCCATTNCTGAANGCCTGCCGGACNTTTCCAGTAAGATCACTTTCNGTGATACCGGCAAAGCTAAAACCACCAGCAATCGCCCACTCGCCNGAACCGGAGGCATGTTCAAAAACATGNATGTCTGATGGATCAATCTGTATGGTTTTTAAAAATTTCATCGGGCTNTATTTCGNAAATTACGCAGNGTTTTNAGCGCATCNAGGGTNGCGATCTCGCGGGTTTCACCAGNCTTCGATATCAGCGCATTGCCCACNTCATCCATGCCNGTAAAANTANCCGGTTCATCTCCCTCATNCCAAAAAGCNCTGGCCANCGGGATCTGTTTATATTGGCGCTCAGACCATTGTCGGTGGATGGATTTAAACCCGTCTTCTGACCATGAATGGATAGCGTTCACCAGATTACGCGCGGTGGATTCAAGCAGGCGTTCNGCTGTCAGACCGCCACATCCNTCTTCCCACATGCTNGTAACATTCACCGTTAGTCCNGGGTCTTGCATNAACTCATCCGGGCGAATATGCACTTCCATACTCAGNACGAGCCAGTTNGGAATGCCGTCCGTNTCTTCNTGNGACAAAGATAAATCAGCAAAGCCGATCTGCGCATTATTCATCAGAATAATCGAAGGCCATTGNTAATTTATGGAAATNTCCGGCGGAATAAGTGCGCCTGCCGCATCACCAAAAGCGACCATGCCCACATAGAGTATTTCTCCGCAACGCTCGCGTGAAACTTCCGGCTCTAACACCAGCGCAAACTTTAAAAAGTTTGCACCTTCCACCCACACAAAATCACCAGCACCCAATTTNCTTTTGGTCGCCTGCGCTTTGGCCCAGATTGTNGGATCNTTGCCCTCAGCCAGTTTGTGGCCGGAAAGCAAAGGGGGAAATGTCGGTGCCGGTTCTTTCATTTCGTCTACAAACCGGAAAGGTTGATTTCGCCTTCCACCACATGGTTGAGNTCAGTGCCCTCGGCAGTAAGCACAATTTTTACCGCCAGCTTATCCTGACCATCACCAATTTCCCGTGCGATACGCTCTAATTCCTGCTGAGAGGTCACACCAACCTGCTTCAGAAATTTCCGCATAGACATATTGAATTCTTCGCTCATTTTGATTGCTCCATTATTGAATTTGTAAGATAGCTTAGGAGCAAATGTCCCCGGCGCAAAGGGCTAATTATCCAGTCTGACAGAACCATTGGTGGATATGTTTGCAACACCCGACCCTTCGATCTGGGTGCCAATCACGCCCCATGCAATCACGCTGACAACCACCATAAGAACAATTCCTGACAATACAGATTTCATTGTCTTCTCCNCNTTATTCTGCAGGTTGTGCGGTTGCGTTATCAGNTTTTTNNTNNGNNGNTTCAACTTCTTCCACCCAAAGCGAATGATGCTCNCGCGCCCAGTTGATATCNACNTCACCNCTGGTCATTGCAGATACCGCGCCNTGCATGCCAATNGTNCCGATATAGATNTGAGCAATGATAACNACCATCAANAATACCGCCATCATGCTATGCCAGATCGATTGATATTGCTGTTCCTGCATGATTGATAAATCTGTTTGGAAAGACGTTCCGAAAATTGTGTTGATCGCTTCAAAGGTCCCGCCAAACATCGACATCGTAAATGGATTCATAAGCGCCCAACCGGATACCGAGATCGAAATCCCACACAGAATAACCAGCCAGAACAACACCTTTTGGCCGCCGTTGAATTTCTCCGCAGCCGGATGCCCCGAACCGATAATACCGCCGCCTTTGAGAAACCACATCACATCATGTTTGTTTGGAATATTGTTCTTGATCCACATAATCAAAATCATCGCCAGCCCCAGCATAAAGGCGAAGGCCACATAGTTATGGATAAATTTCCCAGCAATGGTGATGGTCGAAAAGGCATCCTTGCCCAAAAGCGGGATCAGCACTTTCCGGCCAAACATCAAATTAAGCCCGGTTAAAGCGAGCAGGATAAANCTGGANGCAAGCAACCAATGNCCCATGCGTTCAATCGAGGAAAACCGCTGGATCAACTTGCCTGAAAANCCGTGCGAAACCTGAATGCGTCCGCGAAGNGCAAAGAANAATGAAAGNACCATAACGACGCCCAACAACATCCATGCAGAATACATTTGCAGGGGTCCGTTTCTGGTCAANCGCCAGTCATTACCCTCAGCCTGCATCAGTTGNCCGCTCATCTNNCCNCGGCNNGANGANGCNGCATCGATACCGCCGCGCACNTTGCGCCACATTTCCGCATTCGAATTTGTGCCACTATCGGCGCCACCGGGCGTGGCTCCNGCAATTGGTTTATCGGGNCCGCTCACCTGCGCCGATACTTCTGCCGGTTGAAAAATCGTAATTGCCAACGCCAACCCAATTGTCAGGACAAACATCGACACNATTTTTTGCAAAGGCTTCATCATGGTTTTCATAGCCAGTGACCTTAAAAATTTACTTCCGTGTGGGGTAAAGCAAATAAGGCGACCGGCATATTAGCGGTCGCCTTATTCTGTTTCATCAACGTCACATTAGGGACGTTTTAATCGCAANATCAGCCGTTAACTTTGTTGCCGTAAGCTGTACCCCAGCCCCAGGCACCAGCGCCAAAGCCGCGNGATACAACCCGCTCACGATAGATCGCGGAGACCACNTNACCATCGCCTGCAAGCAGCGCTTTGGTNGAACACATCTCGGCGCAGAGTGGCANTTTNCCTTCTGCAAGACGGTTGCGGCCATATTTCATGAACTCTGCATTGGAATGGTCCTCTTCCGGGCCACCGGCACAGAAAGTACATTTNTCCATTTTGCCGCGNGAGCCNAAATTGCTTGCCTGCGGNAATTGCGGCGCACCAAACGGGCACGCNTAGAAGCAATAACCACAACCAATGCACAGATCTTTGGAGTGNAGAACCACCCCTTCNTCTGTGTCATAGAAGCAATCCACCGGGCAAACNGCCCGGCAAGGCGCATCGGAACAATGCATACANGCAACAGAGATNGACCGTTCGCCGGGCTTACCATCATTGATGGTAACAACGCGGCGGCGGTTTACACCCCAAGGAACCTCGTGCTCGTTTTTACATGCCGTCACACAGGCATTACATTCAATGCAACGTTCTGCATCACAAAGGAATTTCATTCTAGCCATAATAAATCTCCTATGCCCGTTCGATACGACACAAGGTCGCTTTGGTTTCTTGCATTTGGGTAACCGAGTCATATCCGTAGGTCATAGCCGTATTGGACGCTTCACCCAACACATAAGGATCAGCCCCTTTTGGATATTTCTCCCTCAGGTCTTCGCCCTGGAAGTGACCACCAAAATGGAATGGCATGAACGCAACGCCCCTACCCACCCTATAGGTTGTCATCGCCATAACCTTGACCTTGGAGCCTTCCGGAGAATGAACCCAGACCTGCTCGCCATCCCGAATGCCCTTATCATTGGCATCGGCTGGATGGATTTCGACGAACATGTCCTGCTGAAGTTCAGCCAACCATGGATTGGAACGAGACTCTTCACCCCCGCCCTCATATTCGACCAAGCGGCCAGATGTGAGAAT
>JAESSK010000151.1 GCA_016764155.1 Rhizobiaceae bacterium | reverse complement strand
TAGTCCCATTCTTCATGGCGCTATGCATCTTTTTGATCTTCTCTTGGCTTGGCCTTTGGAACGCAATTCACAATGCTTTTGGTGAAACCGGCCGCTTGGCCTTGCTGGCAGGGTTTGTACTGGTGGCGCTCTACAGCTTACGCCATCTGCGATCTGTCCAACTGCCACAGCCGACCGAAATCATCCGCCGCATAGAAGCCGTTTCTGAACTTGAGCATCGCCCGTTAACCGCTCAAAGCGATGCTTTGGCAACAGGCAATGATGACGCTCTTTCCAATGCACTTTGGCAAGAACATCAGCGGCGCATGGCCGAAAACCTCAAAAATATGACCTCCGGCGCACCCAAGCCCGATGCCAACCAGTTTGATGCTTTCGCAATCCGTGCAGCCCTACCGGTCATCGCCTTTGCTGCGTTCCTTTATTCCTTCGGCAGTGGCGGCGGCAATATTGTCGATGCAGTTATTCCCGGGGTTGACCGCGCAACCTTGTTGACCCGTCTGGACGTGTGGATCAATCCGCCTGCTTACACCAGAAAGCCTCCGATCTATCTATCCAAACGCAAAACGGGTGAAACCGGCGATAGCATCACCGCCCCGCAAAACAGTGAATTTTATCTGCGCTATGTGGGCAAAGCAGACATTGAATTTGCCTTCGTCAATATTGATGGGCGCCAAGTCATTGAACCATCAGAAACCAACAAAAACAGCGAGACCGAATTCAAATTTCCCCTCAAGGATTCAGGTAATGTGGAACTTTCGGCCAATGGAGAAATTCTCGCCCAATGGCCCCTGAGCGTTATTATCGACACTCCGCCCACCATCGAATTCACCGACATTCCAAGCGCTGCACTTTCCGGTTCCTTGCAATTAAACTACGAAATGACCGACGATTACGGCGTGCTTTCCGCCCGCGCCGAAATCAAATCCTTGATGGAAACAGACCCGCAGGCTCACCCTTTGATAGAAGCTCCGCAACTGCCGCTTCCTTTGCCGCGCCAACGCGCTAAATCCGGCAAGGCCAAGGTCAACCGGGATTTAACCAAGCACCCACTGGCCGGAAGCAAGGTCTCGATCACGTTGGTCGCAAAGGATGATGCCGGACACGAGGGCCGCAGCGTCCCTCACGAAATGATATTGCCCGGCAGGGTATTTTCAAAACCCATCGCATTGGCACTGATTGAACAACGCCGTATCTTGGCGCTGGATGCCCGTAAATTGCCCCGTGTGGCCAATCTGCTTGATGCCATCAGTTCGGTGCCAGCAAAATACATCAACAACCCAACAGCAATAATTGCCATGCGCGTTGCTTACCGGCGGCTGTTAAGCGCTCGCAATGACGACGATTTGCGCGCCACGCTCGATCTCATGTGGGATACGGCACTGGCAATTGAATTCGGCGATCTTTCCGAAGCCGAGCGCCGCCTGCGCGAAGCTCAGGAAAAACTCAGTGAGGCGCTCGAAAATGATGCGTCACAGGAAGAGATCGAAAAGCTGATGAAGGAATTGCGTCAGGCAATGAACGAATTCATGCAGCAAATGATGGAACAGGCGCGCAACAACCCCATGCAGCAAAACCCGTTCGATCAAAATCAGATGCAAACCCTCACCCAGCGCGACATCGATAAAATGATGGATAGGATTGAGGATTTGGCCAAATCGGGTTCCAAGGATGCGGCACGCGAATTGTTGGCCGAGATGCAGCGCATGATGGATAATCTGCACACCAGCCAACATCAGCGGCAACGCCAGCAAGAAGGCAATCAGATGAACCAAGCGCTGGATAAGCTCAGCGAGCTGATGCAAAAGCAGCAGCAATTGCTCGATCAAACCTTTCAGATGCAGCGTCAAGACCCAAATAGCAGGCAAAACCAGCAGCAACAGGGCGAGCAGGGTGATGGCCAAAAGCCAATGACCCCGGAAGAATTTGCCGAGGCCCTCAAAAAATTGCAGCAGCAGCAGGAAGCCCTGCAACAACAGCTCGGAGAACTTGGCAAACAGTTGGAAGGCATGGGGCTAGACCCGTCCAAACAATTTGGCGAGGCGCAAGGCGAGATGGGCAAAGCTGGTAAGAACCTCGGCAAGGGAAGCGCCGGTGCCGCCACGTCAAATCAGGCCAAGGCGCTTGAAGCCCTGCGCCAAGGTGCCCAGCAAATGATGCAGCAAATGGCAGGAGACGGCCAACCGGGCGGCCAACAGCCGGGCCAGCGNGGCACCGGTCGATCAAANAGCCNAANAACCAGNGACCCNCTGGGCAGAAACCGTCCCGGCGACGGCCAAANCAGGGGTGACGAAACAAAGGTTCCAGATGAAATCGACGCCCAAAGAGCAAGACAAATCCTCGAAGCCATCCGTAAGCGGCTTTCGCAACCAACCCAGCCGCTGATCGAAAAAGACTATCTGGAACGTCTGCTGGAAAGCAGATAAATAGCCCACGTTCATCCAAAAGAACAAACGTGGGCTCAGATTAGAACCTTTCATGATCGGTTAGAATCATGAAAGACTCTAGGCCATAGGTTCATAATCAAGGGGCGCTTTGATATGAGCTAGGACCTAGGGAGGTTACATTCCAATCTTTCTCTTTAATGCGTTTGCTTTTGAATTCATCCGATTCCCATTAGACATGTTATTGTGGGAAAGCTCGTACCAATTATTCTTTTTTTCTTCGCGCGTCCACAATACCCCGTCTTTTGCTAGGGCATGTTTCCAGCAAGATTTTACATTTCTCTTCTTTTGTTTATTTTTATCTTTCCAATGCCAAACGGCCCTATTGCAAACTGTACCTGAAGAACTCATCGACCATTTGCCGATACCAACGGCCCCCTTCCAAACAGCAATAGTCTCGCCATTTTTTGCAAAATAGACCCCGCCTTCGCTCCATTTCTACGAGCGGCGCCCTCAAATTCTTCCAGCCCAAAGACCAAAACAGTTTCGATGCATTAAAGGGCGACGTGTTCAATCACGGAAAATACGGTGCGCGTCCCCGCAAAGAAGCCATTTCAACCAGTGACGACACATTTTTATGCATAGAACTCGCCCTGTTGAACAATTCAGACGATATTGGATCTGCTGATTTCCGCGGGTTCATTCTTTACAGCACCGATACAAACTTGGCTGTCCACTGCAACAAACTTCCAATCAAATTTGCTTACGGCCTGACTGATACAGAATTATCACTGGTAGACGCCATCGGAGAAGGGTTGACCAACGCCCAGATCGCCGAGCGTCGGGACAGATCAGTCGCCACAATCAATGCGCAGGTGAAGTCGATTTTATCCAAATCCCACTGTTCAACAAGAACCCAATTTGTCCGGTTGATGATGAGTTTTGGTGCAAATTATGTTGCTTCCGGGCAATAGGAAACTTTTTACGCATCACCTGTGACAATGCCAACAAATGGCAATTCGCGAAACGCATGTCCCGCATCCATCCCGTATCCAACGACAAATTCATCCGGGCATTCAAAGCCGACATAATCGGCAGAAATCTGTGTTTGGCGACGCATGCTCTTATCGAGCAACGCAACGATTGAGACTTTGTTAGCGCCACGTTCCATCATCAGATCGCGGGTATATTTCATGGTTTTGCCAGATTCTAAAATATCATCGATTAGCAAAACGTCACGGCCCTCAACACTGCTTTCAATATCGCGCAAAACAACAGCTCACCAGCTTCCTTGCCAGCGCCATAGCTTGAAATCGAGATGAATTCCAATTCAGGCGATAGCCCTGCCTCATACATCGCACGCATCAGATCGGCTGCAAAAACGAACGACCCCTTGAGCACGGAAATCACCAGAATATCGCTCAAATCCCCAAGCGCGATTTGTTCCGCCAACTGCGTGTTGCGCTCGGCAATCTCAGCTGCGCTGTAGAGCACTTCAATTTTCTTGTTTCGTACGATTGGCATGAGGGAACCCGATTATCTATTTGCAGATTAGCGGTCGTTCCTTGATACAAATTGAATTTCGACCACACTCCCATCCTTCACATCAAAATTATATTTCGATGTGAAGCGGAGAGATGCACCCGCCTTCAATGAGGCCTGTTGGGAGCGATAACGCCATGAGGTGACTTCTTGCCCGTCTTTTTGGTGCAATACAATGTTAAGTTGCGGGATAGGCAGTTTATTACCGGACCTGTTGATAATGTGTCCGACCACAAGCGCGGTTTTTTGGCCATTAACCGAGATTTTTCTAAGTTCCACATCGCTAACCCCAAGAGCAGCCGGCAAAGGCATAGCAAGGGGCGTTTGAACAGCAGCTTCGGTTTCCATGCCGGGATAAATACCCGGTAGAAAAACCCATTTTGCAACCAGCATTGCCGAAACAACAAAGGCAAAAAGCACTGATCCGTAGACGTTTGTTGTCGATGTAACCGGTTCTGCCGACCTTGCTTTAATGGCACGGGCATCGAGCTGTACAACAGTGGGCGACAACAGCCGCTCTGCCCTTTGGCGCTTGATTGAAACCGCATCGGCAAGGTCGATATGAGGTGATAAAATATGCATTTTATAAAGCTCCGATCTAAACAGAGGCCCCCTAGAGAACTTTCAATACAGCAATTTGATTAATCTACTGTTAACCAT
>JAESSK010000150.1 GCA_016764155.1 Rhizobiaceae bacterium | reverse complement strand
CATCTGATTCCCGAGCCAAGCCATGTTCACTTTTTTCGAAAAGCGGATCAATCCCTATCCGCCGCAAGAACCTGCCCAGCCCCCTGATGGCCTGGTGGCTTTCTGCTGGCATTATTCCAAAGACGCCATGCCATGGTTGATTGTCATGTCATTGGCCTCAGCACTCATCGCCATGGGCGAGGTCGCCTTATATGGCTTTTTAGGGTCAATCATCGACTGGTTGAACAACGCCGACAAGGCAACATTTCTGGAAACCGAATTCTGGAAACTTCTCGGGATGAGCATATTTCTGCTGATCGGTCTGCCATTGGTGGTATTTTTCGGTTCCGTCATCATCCATCAGGTGTTGCTGCCTAATTACCCGATGATTGCCCGCTGGCAAATGCACCGNTATNTNNTGCGNCAAAGCATGAATTTCTTCGCCGANGAATTCGCCGGACGGGTNGCNGCCAAGGTGATGCAATCGTCCCTGTCCATCCGAGAATCNGTGATGAAGCTGATGGATATCGCAGTNTTCGTCATNGTCTATTTNGTNTCNATGATTGTGCTGGTTGCCAGTTCNGACTGGCGTNTGGCNATGCCGNTGATCGCNTGGATCNTCATCTACATCACCATNTTGCGNACCTTTATCCCGCGCATGAANCGTATATCGAGACGCCAAGCCGATGCGCGTTCCATCATGACGGGCCGCGTGGTCGACAGCTATACCAACATCAACACAGTGAAATTATTCTCCCACGCCGGACGCGAGGCAGACTACGCCCGCGATAGCATGGATGGGTTCTTAAAAACCGTATACGAACAAATGCGCGTCACAACGACCATACAATCCTTGGTCTACGTCAANAATTGTGTCGCAATATTTGCAGTCACCGCCCTTTCTATCTGGCTGTGGCTTGATTCTGCGGTCACCGTTGGGGCAATCGCAGTCGTCACAACGCTGGCTTTGCGCATCAATGGCATGTCCCAGTGGATCATGTGGGAAACCTCCGGTCTGTTTGAAAATATCGGCGTGGTACTCGACGGTATGAGCATGATGACCAAGCCGCACGAGGTCGTGGATAAACCTGATGCAGGCAAGTTGGTTGTTCCCAAAGGCGCAATCGAGTTTGACAATGTGCGTTTCCACTATGGCAAATCCGAAGGTATCATCGAGAACTTATCCCTGTCGATCAAACCCGGCGAAAAAATCGGCCTCGTCGGTCGCTCCGGTGCCGGTAAAACCACGCTGACCAATATCCTGCTGCGGTTTTACGATTTGGAAAGCGGCGCCATCCGCATCGATGGCACAGATGTTTCAACGGTCACGCAAGATAGTCTGCGCGAACAAATTGGTGTGGTGACGCAAGATACGTCCCTATTGCACCGATCCATTCGTGAAAACATCGCCTATGGCCGTTCCAATGTCAGTGAAGAAGATATCNTCAAAGCCATCAAACGCGCCAAAGCNTGGGAGTTTGTTGNNGACCTCGAAGATCAACAAGGCCGNAAAGGCNTGGATGCCCATGTGGGCGAGCGCGGTGTAAAACTCTCCGGCGGCCAGCGCCAGCGTATTGCAATTGCCCGAGTGTTCTTAAAGGATGCGCCCATTCTGGTTTTGGATGAAGCGACATCGGCACTCGATTCCGAAGTGGAAGCAGCCATTCAGGAAAACCTCTTTGACCTGATGGAAAACAAAACGGTCATCGCCATCGCCCACCGTTTATCAACCATCGCCGAACTAGACCGGTTGATTGTCATGGACGAAGGCAAGATCATTGAAACCGGCACCCATGATGAATTGATCAAAGCCAAAGGCATCTATGCCGGCCTATGGTCACGTCAAACTGGTGGCTTTTTGCTGGGTGAAAAAGAAAGCATTACCGCATGAAGTTTGCAGACAGTATCTTTCGCCGTTTTGAAGAGATAATCGATCCGTTCGCGCCACGAAAAGACTATGAACCACCGAACAAATTGCTGGCCTATGTCTGGNATTATGTAGGACAGGCCCGCTGGGCGTTTGCCGCCATGCTCATCTATGGCTTTCTCAACGCCATCGTCGAAACTGCAATCTTTACGTTCATTGGCGATATCGTCGATATCCTTGGCAGCTTCCAAGATTCAGACAGCTTTTCCGGAGGCTGGGATGCCTTGCTATCGGAATACGGTTCAACACTNGCTTTCATGCTTTTCGTCGTCGTACTTTTCCGNGCCGCTGTTATCACCTTCGGTGCACTGATNGAAGAACANGTGATTGTCGCNGGCTTTTTCACNCTGATGCGCTGGCAAAGCCATAAGCATATTATTGCTCAATCCCTCACCTTCTTCCAAAACGACTNAGCAGGCCGGATATCGCAAAAGGTTTTCCAGTCAGGTCAAGCCACAGGCGAAATGATGATCAGCCTGTTTCAGGTTATCTGGTTCATCGCTGTTTTCTCGATCACCGCAGCAGGCATGCTCACCGCATTAAACTGGCGTTTGGGTGCCATCGTACTTCTTTGGATGCTCGTATTTGGCCTGCTCGCACGCAGATACGTGCCGATGATTAGAGATAGAGGACGTGAAATTGCAGAAGCAGCTTCCGTCGCATCAGGCCAGATGGTCGATGGCTACGCCAATATCCAGACCGTCAAACTTTACGGTAACAATGATCCGGATCGCGACTGGATTTATGAAGGCGTGCTCGGCACATTCGAAGCGCTGAAAACATTCACCAGAGTACTCACCAGCGTCCGCGTATTACTCAGTTTTATAAACGGCATTGCCATCTGCGCCGTCACATGGGTAGCAATCGATTTTTGGTTGGCAGGCGGCATGAGTACGGGCGAAGTGGCTTTCGCGCTCGCACTGGTCATCCGTCTTCACATGATGCTGAACCGATTGATGGGCAATCTCAACGGCTTTTTCAGATCCGTTGGCACCACGCAAAATACCATGGATATGGTTGCCCAACCACTCGGTCTGGTGGACGATAAAAACGCCCCGGACTTAGTGTTGAAAAAGGGCCATATCGAACTCAAAA
>JAESSK010000149.1 GCA_016764155.1 Rhizobiaceae bacterium | reverse complement strand
GCCGGAGGGCTATGCGCCTACTATTCAGGAACGGGCTTATACGTCCCCCATCTGGTACACACCTTGAGTGGGGTTTGAGATAGACATGCAAAAAGGGCTGAAGCGGGTAATTTTGCAGAGCGCTGCAATATGGCGATGGTTGAACTTGAGCCGGTTCCTGAAGAGGACGATCTGCTTGAGAAACTACATCACCATGGCGGCGATCTTGACTATAAAGGCCGGGTGGATGTGTCATCTGACATGACCCGTTTCGACGAGGAGCGTCTCAAGCAACTCATCATCTCTCATATGCACTACACTGGCTCCACGCGGGCCAAGGAAATTTTGGATAATTGGGAAGAATACCGTCCAAAATTTGCCAAGGTCATGCCGGTGGAATATCGCCGGGCATTACGGGAAATGGAAGAAAAGAAACAAATTCGGGCAGCCGAATAGAAGAAATTTGTAAGGGGAAATCTATGGGTAAAGTTACCGGATTTTTGGAAATCGACCGTCAAACAGCACGCTATCAGCCTGCTTCCGACCGCATTCGTCATAATAACGAATTTACAATTCCCATGTCTGATGAGGAAGTTACCAAGCAGGCATCGCGCTGCATGGATTGCGGCATTCCCTATTGCCATGGTGATACGGGCTGTCCTGTAAACAACCAGATTCCAGACTGGAACGATCTGATTTATCAAGGCGACTGGGAAGAAGCTTCACGCAATCTCCATTCGACCAATAACTTCCCGGAATTTACCGGCAGAATTTGCCCGGCACCATGCGAAGAAGCATGTACGCTTAATCTGGAAGATGCACCTGTTGCAATCAAAACCGTTGAACAAGCGATCGCTGATCGTTCCTATGAATTGGGCATGATTGTGCCGCAGCCTGCGGACATAAAAACCGGCAAGCGTGTTGCAATCATCGGTTCAGGGGCTGCCGGAATGGCTGCCGCTCAGCAATTGGCACGCGTTGGCCATGACGTGCATGTTTTTGAACGTGAAAACCGTGCTGGCGGATTGCTACGCTACGGTATTCCCGATTTCAAAATGGAAAAATATTATATCGACCGTCGCATTGAGCAGATGGAAGGTGAAGGCGTTACGTTCCATTACGGCGTGAATATCGGCGTTGATAAAAGCGCTAAAGAACTGGTTGAAGATTTTGATGCGGTTCTCCTGACAACGGGCGCAGAAAAACCCCGCGACCCTGGTATTCCCGGCAGTGATCTTTCCGGTGTTTATGATGCCATGCCTTATCTGGTTCAGCACAATAGACGCGTGGGTGGCGAAGCCATCCAGAGTGTCGGTTGGCCATCAGACGAAATTCTGGCATCCGGCAAACACATCGTTGTGGTCGGCGGTGGCGATACCGCATCTGACTGCGTTGGCACAGCCTTCCGGCAAGGTGCTGTGCGCGTTACCCAGATGGATATTCGCCCTGAACCGCCTGAGCGTGAAGACAAGATGATGGTCTGGCCTTATTGGGCGACCAAAATGCGCACATCCTCCTCGCAAGCCGAAGGGGCAAAACGGGAATTCATGGCGGCAACGCTTGGATTTGTTGGCAAAGACGGAATTCTCACCGGCGTGAAATGTGCCCGTGTGAACGAAAAACGCGAGCCAATTGAGGGGTCGGAATTTATTCTAAAAGCTGATCTGGCATTCATCGCCATCGGCTTTGCCGGACCATTGGAAGAAACCTTCCTGAAAGAACTCTCCCTCGACACCACGCCCGGCAGACGCGGTGATGCGGCGATTACGGCCAATGAAGCCGATTACAAGACATCGCACGCAAAAGTTTACACAGCCGGTGACTGTCGCAGAGGCCAGTCTCTGATTGTCTGGGCAATTCGTGAAGGCAGGCAAGCCGCCCGCTCAATCGATTTTGATTTGATGGGAAAGACTAATTTACCTCGGTAAATTAGATCTGTTAGCACTCACGTTCGCCCCTTTTGGGGCGGATTAGGGCTGATCGTTTATTCCGGTTGTTTGGCCACGGCTTTTTTCACAGCATCGACCTTATCTTCTTCTGTCGCCTGGGCCTTGTCGTTTTTTGCCGGTCCCCATGCGGCATCAATTCTGCCGGCGTGAGATGCGGCCACATGGCCCCTGGAAACCAGTTCAAAGCTCATGCTTCTATCGGCGCCTTTTTCCTCAAAGAAACCCAATGCGCCCTCCAGAACCAATCCNCCGTCNAGGTCCGGNCCTTCCANAGANATAATCACAGTCCGGCCGGTTTTNGCCGGATCATATTCAGCTTTCAGGGGCTGTGTTGGACCTAATAGNGATGGGAGCGAGGCAAGNAGCGTTCCTTCGGCAAGTTTGTTGGCTTTACGGATNGCGCTTTCGGCATAGAAACCNANTTTGCGNCTACCCGCTTTGGTCATGTTAATGCCGTCGGAACTGCGCAGACGAACGATCTGACCTTTAATATCCGGACCAGCCGTGATGAATTTTCCCTCGGCATTTGTGTAACCATCCCACACATCCACAAAGGTGCCGCCAACGGCCTCGGTCTGGGTGCGGAAGATTTCATTGAATACAAGATAATCAGCATTCATCGAGCCGCTTCGAACCGGTGGAAGGCCAACCCATACGAGATTTTTGGAAGCGGTGGCGCTGGCGAGCGCTGCCACCCGTTTGACATATTCCTTTTTCCAGTTCTCGGTCAGCTTGTCGAACCTATCGGTGGCAGTTTTCATTTGCTGACGATCATTCATGCCAACCAACACCACAACGCCGACTGGGTTAATCTCATCGATCAGCGCCTTAACCTCGGCTGTCCAATTCACCACATCCTCGCGTACGATACCTGAGAGACCGCGTGCTTTTTCTACGAATACTACATTGGCATCTTCGGCAAATATTTGCCCCAATCCTTTGGCCAAGCCATTGGCCATAAAATCACCGATGACCAGAATTTTCGCTGCATTTTCAAGTTTTTCAACCTTGGGAATAACAACGACCTGACGTTTGGTCTTTTGGCGGCGTCTTACGATCCGTTGACTATTGAGGCGGCGTTGATTTCCTTGAAAGGCGCTGGAGTTTCTACGTCTTTTTGTTCTTTTGAAAAGCAATTCAAAAAGACTGGGACGTTTGGTTCTTTTTCGTGCTTGCGAATAGGCACTGTCGACGCCAAACACCGGCACCTCCGGCGCAACAAATCCAAGCACCGCCATTATGGCCAAAATCCAGAATAATGAACGCATCACAGAATTTCCAAAATACAAAATACGCCTATCACAAACATCTTAAAGACCGTAATTGGGCCGAAAGTATGATTTATTAACTATAAAGTCCACGGTTTGATACCTTTACTTTCGACCGCGCATCTTGGCCAATACTGCTTTGGATGCGTGGCCGGTGACCTTCATTCCATTGTTGCGCTGGAATATTTTAATGGCGGCTTTGGAGCCGGATCCAATATTTCCATCGATCTTACCGTCATATAATTTTCGCTGCAAAAGCTGGATTTGCAATTCCTTGCTCTCGCTCTCATTCAACGGGATGTAGCCTCGCGGCCAGTCTTTAACAAACGGGCCAGAACCTTTAATGCGCTCTGCTAGATGGCCAACGGCCAAGGCATATTTATCAGCATTGTTATAACGCTTGAGGACGTAGAAATTTTTGACCATTAGAAAGGCCGGGCCTTTTTTTCCNGCCANCANTTTNANAACCGCNTTATCGCCNGGGCGCGGGAATTTNGANCCCGAAGAACGCTTTACGCCCATGGCAGCAAATTTGCCGAGGGTCAGGCCATTCTTGTTCACCAGCTTGTAATTAAAGCCCTTTGGCAATTTGACTTCATAGCCCCAGGTCTGGCCACTTCTCCAACCGTTCTTCTTGAGCAGGTTTGCTGACGAGGCCAATGCATCGGGAACCGATGTCCAAACGTTGCGCCGTCCGTCACCATCAATATCCACCGCCCATGTGCGATAGCTGGTGGGTATNAATTGTGTGTGTCCCATGGCTCCGGCCCAAGACCCAACGAGGCCTTTGGCGCTGACATCGCCGTTCTGAACAATTTTCAATGCGGCAATGAGTTGGCTGCGGGCAAATTTACGTCGACGCTTATCGGCATAGGCAAGGGTCGCAAGGGAGCGCGCGATTTTTCTGATACCGGTTTTCTTTTTCAGCGCTTCACCGTAGGAAGATTCCATCGACCAGATNGCCAGCAATATATAGCGANNNACGCCAAATTTNGGNTCGATCTTGTTCAGCCATTTTCGATATTTGACGGCCATTTCCTTGCCGTCACGGATGGTTTTTTCGGTAATCCTCGTATCGAGATATTCCCAAACCTTGGCGACGAATTCCGGTTGGTAGCGGGCTGCTTTTAAAACTTCCGGGTCCGGCGATTTGATGCCGCGAAAGACTGCATTATAGGTCGATTTNTTAATGCCCGATTTTGCAGCGACGGAGTAAAAATTCCTGATCCATTTTTCAAANCCTGCATCAGCATGGGCTGCTTGTGGTGCGATTATCACCAAAGAAAACGCCACCAAAACACTGCATAAAAATGAGATTACCGCCGGATATCGCTGCATGAATTTCTCCACTCGATTTTGCCAGAATGAACAAATGACGCGAATCATCCTTGGTCCTGAGTATATTAGTTTGCCTAAGAAAGCGATTTTAAGGTGAGTTATGATTATTTTATGGCGAAGGAGATTATACCTAAGCAGATTTCCTCAAATCATCTACTTTGGCTTCCCATGCCAAAGCGCTAGAGATAATCCCGTCGAGATTATCATGCGTTGGCTTCCAGTTTAACCTGCTCATCAAACGATGGGCATCGGCGGTGAGCGATGGAATATCGCCTTCGCGGCGCTCATCGAAGATTACCGGGAAATCATTGCCTGACACCCGTTTCACAGCTTCGAGCACTTCCAACACGGAATAGCCTTTTGAATAACCACAATTGGCGGTGAACTTTCTGCCGCCATCACGCAGGAACCCGAGCGCCGTATAGTGAGCGTTGACCAGATCGGACACATGGATGAAATCGCGAATGCAACTACCATCCGGCGTATCGTAATCAGTGCCAAACACTTTCATGGAGCTGCGTTTGCCCAATGCGGTTTCGCAGGCAATTTTGATTAAATGGGTGGCACCCTCGGTCGATTGTCCGGTGCGCCCTTGCGGGTCGCAGCCCGCGACGTTGAAATAGCGCAACATGACATAGCGCATACCGTGGGCGTTGGCCGCATCGCGCACCATAATCTCTGTCATCAGTTTGGATGAACCATAAGGAGACATGGGATTGAGGATGGCATCTTCGCGGATTGGGCCCGTTCCAAGCGGCGTGCCGTAAACGGCGGCGGTAGAAGAAAAAATGAATTTTGAAACATTCATCTTCACTGCTGTGCGAATGAGTTTCAAGGAATTAGTGGTGTTGTTTTCGTAATATTTGAGAGGATTTTCGATGGATTCCGGCACAATAACGGACCCTGCAAAATGGATTATACAATCAATATTATGGTCGCGAATGATGGATTCGACCAGCTCTTCATCGGCAACATTGCCGATAACCAGCTTGACCTTTTCGGGAACCGACCAGCGAAAGCCGGTAACTAGGTTATCAAGTACAACGACGTCTTCATTGTGATCCAGCAACTCCCAAACCATGTGGGAGCCTATATATCCAGCGCCGCCTGTCACTAATACCGTCATTTTGATGTCTCACTCTTTGCACAATATCTAAATTTTTCGCACAAATTAAAAAACCGGTTTCCACATCATCGTTTGTGCTGTTAAATGTCAGGCTAGCATCAAAACCTTATGATTAAATAAACGGTTGAAATGCTAATAAGGGGCCATCATTTTCATAAAATGTGAGCAGGAACATTTATGTCCGAACAAAAACCGATCAAGAAAGCCGTTTTTCCCGTTGCAGGTCTAGGAACCCGATTTCTTCCGGCCACAAAAGCGGTTCCCAAGGAAATGCTGACGGTACTCGATAAACCCGTCATCCAATATGCGGTGGATGAAGCACGGGCTGCGGGTATTGAGCATTTTGTTTTTGTCACCGGGCGCAATAAGGGGGTGATTGAAGATCACTTCGATATTCAATACGAGCTGCAAAAAACCCTGGAAGAACGCGGCAAAGATATAGCGATTGAAATTCTGGATGGTTCACAGCTGAAAGCCGGTCAGGCCAGTTTCACCCGCCAGCAATCACCACTTGGCCTTGGTCATGCGGTTTGGTGCGCGCGCGATATCGTTGGNGACGAACCTTTTGCACTGTTCCTGCCGGATATGGTGATGCAGGATGAAGTAGGCTGTATGAGCCGGATGGTTGATCTTTATTCACGCACTGGCGGCAATATCATCGCAACCGAAGAAGTGGCATGGGAAGAAACCCACAAATACGGCGTCGTTGAAATGGGCNATGATGTGGAAGGTGGATTTGAAGTGACGGGCATGGTTGAAAAACCGGCACCGGGTACGGCTCCCTCCAACCTCTTCATCAATGGGCGCTATATTTTGCAGCCGGAAATTTTTGATATTCTTGAAAANCAAGCGACCGGTGCNGGTGGAGAAATTCAGCTTACGGACGCGATGATCACGCTGGCNNAAGANCANGATTTTTACGGCTTTACCTTCACTGGACGCACATTTGATTGCGGTTCCAAGGAAGGGTTTATCATGNCCAATATCGCGTATTCCCTGTGGCGCAAAGATATAGCCGAGAAAATTCGCCCNGAAATCGAGCGTTTGTTGCGGNAAATCAAACCCGTCGCTTAACGCTGAAGCACCANACCCAATGTGGCCGTGGTTTCATTGTAATTATTGGTGCCGCTGCTGCCCTCGAAGATNGTNTGGCCAAGATTGGCNGAAANCGCCATGGAATGGTTNATCCAATATTGNGCACCGGCNCCCAANGTNTAGGTNGCATCGGTGGATGACAATTGCTCATCATANTCTAAGTTAAAGGTGGCGCTGAGATTTAGCGACAGGCGATCTGTTGCCCGACGGGTGATTGCCAGACCGCCATTATATATGATTGAACCGTTATCGCCCGCGGTGGTGGATCCGTTAAGGGTGGTGGCGGCGTTTAGGACTACGGTGGTTTCGCGCGTCGGCGACCAATTGAGAATTCCGTTGAACGTGTAGCCGGTTAAATCTTCGAGGCTGCCTGCATCATAAGCTTCCAGGCCATAGCCAACAGCGATTTCTCCGTCTAGTTTTTCACCAAAGTCGAACCCAATGCCCGTTCGTATTTCATAGATACCGGCGCCTCTTTGATCGCCATTGCGATCGACTTCCAGGTCATATCGGCTGGCAGCGGCACCTAATTGGACAAAAGGTTTGAATGCAGCCCCGC
>JAESSK010000148.1 GCA_016764155.1 Rhizobiaceae bacterium | reverse complement strand
CAAGATCAACAATTCTATTGGTGTTCGTTTTTATCCCTTTGAAGGTGACCCCTAGGCGCTTAGGGTGTTCCGTGAGATACATGTCTCTCGCATCAATGAGTGTGTGCATTGGTGTTTCAGGGTATTGGCCATTAAGGGCGAGAATAACCGCTAAGTCTTCTGGTGGTACACTAAAGTCGCCATCGACACGCTTGTCCGTGGCAGTGGCTTCCAGCTTGGAAATTAATTCATCTGCCTCCGGTTCGAATGGAGAGACGGCTCGGCCCTTTGCATCAAGCTCCTCCGGTGGCTTTACATCAGCGCCGCTAAATACTCCGTACTCTTTCTTGAGCCTATCCCGTAATTTCAGGTATTTCTGGTAATCTGTGTGAGATACTTGAGGATTCGCGCCAAACTTCAATAGCTCCTCCGCGCTAGCGTGGGCCTTAGAGTAATTTCTAAGCACTTCATTTTCAGATGTGCCGAGAGGAATCAGTATTTCTGTCTTGCCAAGTGTTTCTTGGAACTTCTGGGGAACGCCCCGCCTATAGCGATACCGTTCGCCGCGTCGCTGTACATACCTTAGATTGAACACACTACGAACCCCGTTTTGTACCTTGCATTGTACCTAATTCTGTACCTAACTGGCATAAGAAAGCCCTGATATCAAGGGTTTCAAGAGGTTAAGGAAAAGATGTGGTGCCCCCCGCCGGAATCGAACCGGCACTCCCGAAGGAACGGGATTTTGAATCCCGCGCGTCTACCAATTCCACCAGAGGGGCTGGGGGAAGGCTGCATCTATAACAAGGTGCGCGTTGGGGTCAAGGACTTATTGTCAGATAATTGAGATGAGCTGGTTGTGACGGCGTTATGCTTTACATGGGCGCTGAAAAACGGCAAAAGATGGCTGAGAAAATCGGCAGGTTTTGCCATTGGGTTTACGAGGATAGTTTGATGATCAGAAGGCTCTATGACTGGGTTTTTCGACTGGCAGAGCATAAACGGGCCTCTTGGGCGCTGGGGATAATTTCCTTTCTGGAAAGTTCGGTTTTCCCGATCCCGCCGGATATTTTGCTGATCCCAATGGTGCTGGCGAAAAAGCACCGCTGGATTTTTTATGCCACGCTCTGCACCGTTGCCTCAATTTTCGGGGCCTTTTTGGGCTATTATATCGGAGCGGTTCTGTATGAGAGCATCGGTCAGCCAATATTAGCGTTCTACGGCAAGGAAGATGCGTTCGGGAGCGTTGCTGCCTGGTATAATAAATGGGGCGGATGGGGTGTGTTGTTTGCGGCGATCACGCCGTTTCCTTACAAAGTTTTAACTATTTTTTCTGGCGCTACCGGGTTAAATTTTCTCACATTCGTCATTGTAAGCATCATTGGGCGAGGTTTGAGGTTTTTCATCGTTGCAGGGCTTCTCTATAAAATTGGAGACCCCATACGTGAATTCATCGAAAAACGTCTTGGATTGATGTTTACACTGGCAATTGTTTTGCTGCTCGGCGGTTTCGTGGCGGTGAAATACATATTCTAGTTTGAATTTTGGCAGGTGATATTTTGTTAAAAACACATTTGGGAATAGAAGCGATCGGGTTTTTATTGATTGCCGCCACGGCAATCCTGACGGCATTGGCGTTTCAACATATTGGCGGTTATATCCCGTGTAAATTATGCCTTGGACAGCGCATCCCTTATTATACGGCGATCCCGGTCGCGATTGTTGCCTGCCTTATGGTTTGGCGCCATGGCTCCCCACGCCTGATACAATTCCTTTTTGCATTGTTGACGTTGATCATGGTGTATTCGGTCTATCTTGGTGTGCGTCATTCCGGCGTTGAGTGGGGCTGGTGGGCAGGCCCAGGAGATTGCGGCGCGGTCGATGGTAATATGGCAACCGACACGACCAACCTTTTAAAGCAGCTATCTACAACCCGTCCGCCTTCATGCGATATCGCTGCGGGGCGTTTCTTAGGGCTGTCATTTGCCGGATGGAATGTGGTTTCGAGTTTGGCGCTGTTGTGGATTGCGTTGCGCGGGGCATTTGGAAAAACCGCATCTTGAAGTTTTAACCAGATCAAGACTGGTGTGAAATTCATTGTCGTTGGACCAAGTCGGTATTTTTCATGGATTAGTTTCGCTCACTTACTCAAAGAGCAGGTTTAGAATTCTGGCATTGCAACAATGTTGATCCACTTTATAACTAGATAACAAATTTTTCCTGACATGAGGCATGAGATGAGCACATATAAAATCGCGGCAATTCCTGGAGATGGTATTGGTAAAGAGGTTATTGCGGTGGGGCTGGAAGTGCTTGAAGCGATTGCTGAAAGGGATGGCGGATTTCAGCTTGATGTATCCCATTTCGATTGGGGAACGGATCGTTACAAGGCCGTTGGAACGATGATGCCGGAAGATGGGGCGGAGCAGCTCAAGAAATTTGATTCGATATTTTTTGGTGCAGTGGGTGCGCCCGATGTGCCTGACCACGTGACCCTTTGGGGATTGAGGCTGGCGATTTGTCAGCCACTTGATCAATATGCCAATGTGCGCCCGACGCGCATTTTACCGGGGATTACCAGCCCGCTTACTGGCGTTGGTTCTGATGATCTTGATTGGGTCATTGTGCGTGAAAACTCAGAAGGAGAATATGCGGGCCAAGGCGGGCGTTCTCATAAAGGATTGCCGGAAGAAGTAGCCACGGAAGTTTCCATTTTCACTCGCGCTGGCGTTACCCGCATCATGCGATTTGCCTTCGAAATGGCCCAGTCACGACCGCGTAAGTTTTTAACGGTGGTGACCAAATCCAATGCCCAGCGATTTGGCATGGTGCTGTGGGACGAGATTGCGGCTGAAGTTGCAAAAGAATATCCCGATGTTACATGGGATAAAATGCTGGTGGATGCGATGACTGTTCGCATGACGCTGGACCCGGCCTCGCTCGATACGATCGTTGCTACCAATTTGCATGCGGATATTTTATCTGATCTGGCGGCCGCACTTGCCGGTTCAATCGGCGTTGCGCCGACGGCAAATCTCAATCCTGAAGGGACATTCCCCTCGATGTTTGAACCCATTCATGGTTCTGCTTTTGATATCACCGGCAAAGGGGTTGCCAATCCAACGGCGACGTTCTGGAGTGCTTCAATGATGCTGGAACATCTGGGTGAGAAACAGGCTGCGGATCGGTTGATGGTGGCCATTGAGAAGGTAACCGCTGATAGCGCGCTGCATACCCCGGACCTTGGCGGTACGGCTACAACGCGCATGGTAACCGATGCGGTGCTCGACGCTATTCGCGGCAAGAACGACTAGGCCTTTTGGATTTTAATTTGATTTTCTAGATCGTGCTATGCGCCGTGGCGCATAGCATTTCTTTGCCATCATAAATTATATAAATAGCCTAATGGCAGGTGGCCTGTCCCTATTCGTTGGGACGGGACCGTGGAGCATCGCCGCCTTGGCCGCGATGGGGCTTCTTCGGCTTTTTGTGTTTGGGTGGTGCGCCTGCTCCGGCTCCTGGACCTTTTGACTTGCTACGGCTTCCATCAGCTTTGGCAAATTTGGAACGGTTAGCCTTTTTGTGTTTGGATTTTTTGGCCTTTTTATCGGCTAAAAAATCTTCGCTTGGCGGGGTGTCTGTGACCTCGTCATAAGAATGTGGAGATTCTCGTCTGCCTTCGTATTTGCGATCTGACCTTTTGTTGGATTTAAAGTCAGGTTTGGACCAATTGTCGCTGCGTTCTGATCGTTCTGGGCGCTCCGAACGTTCGGAGCTTTTGCCGCGGCTGCGTTCGCCGCCACGATTTTTATTGAAGAGCGCGCGTTTGGTTTGGCGGGCTTCGGATTCAGACTGCTCGCCACCTTCGCTTGGTGCGCCGGGATTGGTTCCCAATTGTTTCAGCGTGATTGATTTTTCAAGCTTCATGCTTGGGCCGATGGCTTCTAAAAACCCTTCGACGGATTTGGTTGCAATCTCGAAATGGGTTTCGTTCGGATGGATTTTGATTGAACCGATATCGCGTTTGGTCAAATGACCGGCGCGGCATATTAGCGGCAAAAGCCAGCGTGGTTCAGCTGAATGCTGACGACCCACAGATATGGAGAACCACATGCCGTTGGAAACCTCGTGGCGTTCTTTTCTCTCGCGCTCAACGGGTGCGTTATCGAGTAATTCTTCAGGCGCCGATTGATCTGAGCGATATTTGCGGATGAACGCGGTGGCGATTTGCTCCGGTGAATATTTGGCCAGAATTTCTGCGGCAAATTCCTTTTCTTTTTCCTCGATCGGTTCGATTAACATCGGATCTTCAAGGATACGCTCATCGTCGCGTTTTGTAACTTCATCGGCTGAAGGTGGCTTTGCCCACACTGCTTTGATGCTTGCATTTTGCAAAAGCCGTTCGGCTTTTCGTCGTGCGTTATGAGGTACGATCAGAACGCTGGTGCCTTTGCGCCCGGCGCGTCCGGTACGCCCGCTTCGGTGCAGCAGGCCTTCGCTGTTTTTTGGTAGATCGGCGTGAATGACCAATTCCAGATTGGGTAGATCGATGCCGCGTGCTGCCACATCGGTGGCGACACAAACCCGTGCACGGCCATCGCGCATGGCTTGCAGCGCGTGGGTGCGTTCGCTCTGGCTTAGTTCGCCAGAAAGCGCCACAACCGAAAAGCCGCGGTTTGCAAACCGGCTTGTCATGTGATTGACGGTCGCTCTGGTGGCACAAAATACAATGGCGCCAGGAGATTCGTAATAACGCAAAATATTGACGATGGCGTTTTCTTTGTCATTGGGCGCGGAGACAAGGGCGCGGTACTCGATGTCGAGATGCTGCTTATCTTCGGCCTTGGTGACCACGCGCACGGCATCGCGTTGGAACCGTTTGGCAAGGTTGCCAATGCTGCGCGGCACAGTTGCCGAGAACATCAATGTGCGGCGTTCTTTTGGTGAAGCGCCCAGAATATATTCAAGATCGTCACGGAAACCAAGATCAAGCATTTCATCGGCTTCATCAAGGACAACNGCTTTNATNTNGCTNAGATCNAGGGAGCCNCGTTCNATNTGNTCGCGCAGGCGACCAGGTGTACCAACGACGATGTGGACACCGCGATTTAGCGCGCTGCGCTCGGTGCGGATATCCATACCGCCAACACAGGAAGCAATTTTTGCGTTGGTGAATTCATAGAGCCACTCCAGCTCGCGTTTTACCTGCAAGGCCAG
This sequence comes from Rhizobiaceae bacterium, assembly GCA_016764155.1. Taxonomy (GTDB): domain Bacteria; phylum Pseudomonadota; class Alphaproteobacteria; order Rhizobiales; family Rhizobiaceae. Next base: position 3,576 of record JAESSK010000148.1, on the reverse strand, counting down.
TTCGCGGGTTGGTGCGATGGCCAGCATCAAGGGTGCGCGGGCGCGATCAAATTTTTCTGCACCTTCAAGTAAAGTGGCGGCAACGGCCATGCCGAATGCCACGGTTTTACCGGAGCCGGTCTGGGCGGAAACGAGCATATCCGCGCCATCAAGTTCTGGTGCCGATACTTCTTGTTGTACCGGAGTCATTTTAGTGTAGCCGCGTTTTTCCAACGCTTTTGCGAGCGCTGGATGAGCGCTTTGAATATCTGACATGTGGGGTCTTTCGAAAACTAAATTAATGCGCCGATGTGGATATGTTATTGAATTTTGATGCAAATTTCCATGCTGGCCGTGAATTGGGGCATGGTCTTGGTATTTGCCAAAATCGGCTGTTGGCCCATCTATAGCGATAGTTTTACAAAAACGGTAGCACCAATTTTTATTTTTTGATTCTTGGTTTACGCCAGAAACTCTTTTAGGGCCGCAATAACGCCCCGATTGGCTTCTTCATCACCAATTGTCATGCGTAAAGCGTTGGGGAAACCGTAGCCACCAACAGCGCGCAGGACAAACCCACGCTCAGTGAGGAACTTGTCTGCATCAGCAGCACTTTTGTCGCCGAAATGCATGAGGACGAAATTGCCGACCGATGGGGTGACTTCAAGACCAAGCTTTGTGAGCTCATTGGCAATCCATTCGCGCCATTTTTCGTTGTGCTCTACGGATTTATCCACGTGGTTGCGGTCGCCGACTGCTGCGATGGCTGCAAATTGTGCCGCTTTATTGACGTTGAACGGGCCACGNACNCGGTTTAGGACGTCGATAATGTGGGCGGGTGCGTAGCACCAGCCGATACGCAGGGAGGCTAGGCCNTAAATTTTTGAAAATGTGCGGGTCATCACCACGTTTTGCGANTNTGAAACCAGTTCGATGCCNGATTCATAATCGTTTTTGCGTACATATTCGGCATAGGCTGCGTCGAGCACCAAAATGACATGGGCAGGCAGCGCTTGCTGCAAGCGGCGAACTTCACCGATTGGGATATAGGTGCCNGTGGGNTTATTNGGATTGGCCAGAAACACGATTTTTGTTTTTGGCGTGACGCATGCAAGGATTGCATCNACATCGGCGCAAAGATCNGTTTCTTTNGCAATTACAGGCGTTGCGCCTGCTGCTTTGATTTCAATTGAATAGACCAAAAAGCCGTGTTCGGTATAAATCGCTTCATCGCCGGGGGCGAGATAGCAGTGGGCGAGCANGGCCAGTAATTCATCAGAACCATTGCCGCAAATTAAATTGTTGGCGTTTAGACCGTGGGCATCGGCGATGGCTTCGCGCAAAGCAGTGGAGGCTGGGTCGGGATAAAATTCAAGATCAGAGGCTGCTTCAAGATAGGCAGCTTTTGCTTTTTTACCCGGCCCCATCGGGGTTTCGTTAGAAGAAAGCTTGTGCAGTTTGACGCCGTCAGGAGCAGCGGATTTTNCGGGAACATAAGCGTGAATATCCAGAACNCCGGCTTTTGGTTGTGGCCGGTTTTGGTTTTCATTCTCACCCATAAAATTGCTCCTGCTGGCAGTTTTCTATTTCTGATTTTGTTCTAGTGGTTCAGCGTTNGAATTGGAAGACCCTCTGGTATTTCGGGTGTTNCCTTGNGGCANCAGAACCGGCNCAAAGGCTCTTCGTGTGGCGCGGGCGGTTACCGGCAGACCCTGATACATTTTCTTGGTGGCTTCAACAATGATGACGCCGGAAAATACGGGCCAGATTCTGCGTCCCAATCGTTCAATGCCTGGTTGCATGGATAAAAAGCTGTCGCGCTTCATGGGCGGGAAATGGAGAGCATCGGACCATGCATCCGGTGAGAACATGGCGTTGCGCAAAAGGTTGCGTATTTGCCCTCTGGAAAACGGGCGACCGGTACCAAAAGGGGTGTGTTCAAAACGCGCCCACAGGCCACGCCGGTTCGGCAAGACCAGCAGGATTTTGCCATTGGGAGCCAACACCCGCCACGCTTCGCGAAGGGTGTCTTCCGGACTTTCGGAATGTTCCAGTAAATGCACCATCAGGATTTTGTCGATGGAAGAATCCGCCAGCGGTAATTCTTCATCATAGACCAAAGCGGTGGCGGATAGTTTGCTCACGGGCCATTGCACCGCCCCTTGGGCTGCGGGCATGAAGGCCATGCATTCTTTCGAATCGGATGCGAAACGATCTAGAAATGGAGCTGCGTAGCCCATTCCCAATATGCGCTCATTTCGACTTTTACTTGTGTCCCACATTGCCGACAGGCTCATTGCAATAGATCGCTCGGCGGCGAGGCCGAGCCTGCCAGAATAAAATTCGCGTAAGTTTACTACATCCATGTTCATGGTTTTGAACATAGCGATGAAGAGTACTGGATGCCAGATCAAACACGCTATATGATGAATAGATATTTTAAAGCTGAGGAGCCCCCATGTCGGAACTACTGATCCATCAATTTCCCTGTCTCGGAGATAATTACGGGGTTTTGCTCCATGATGAAGCCAGTGGCCAGACGGCTGCAATTGATGCGCCGGATGGGCAGGCTGTTCTGGATGCGTTGAAGGATAAAGGCTGGAGCCTCACCCATATTCTGGTGACCCATCACCATGCGGATCATACGCAAGGCATTGGTGCTGTGACATCGAAATTCGATTGCAAAGTGATTGGGCCAACAGACACTATGAGCCGGGTGCCTAGCATTCAACAGGGTGTGGATGATGGCGATAGCTTTGATTTTGCCGGTCATTCGGTGCGGGTGATTGGAACGCCGGGGCATACGCTCGATATGATCAATTTCTATTTTGCTGATCAGGGCGTGGTGTTCACCGGAGATACGCTGTTTGCCATGGGCTGTGGTCGTATATTTGAGGGCAATCCATCGATGATGTGGGCATCCTTACAAAAGTTGATGGCGTTGCCTGCCGATACGGTGATTTATTGTGGCCATGAATATACGCAGGCAAATGCCGATTTTGCCATGAGCGTTGATGGTGGAAACCCAGAGCTACAGAAGCGTGTGGAGATTGTAAAAGCACTTCGTGCAGCGGGTAAACCAACTTTGCCGACGGTGATGCAAGTGGAGCTGGATACCAACCCGTTTTTGCGGGCAGGGGATGCCGGTATCCGTAAAAATCTCGGAATGGAAAATGCCGATGATGCGGAAGTTTTTGCTGAAATTCGAGGCCGTAAGGATAATTTCTAGGCGGGTTATCTATTGAGCCACGAAGAAGGTGACGAGGATAATTGCCTGCCCAAAAATGTAACAGGCCCAGATAATCTTGCCGGTTATACGGCGTTTTGCATCGGCCTCATCGAAAGTGAATGTTTCGATTGCCAGTACGATGTCAGATATTAAAAACAGACCTATCCCGATTAATAGGGGGTAGGTGATGCCTGTCATAAATCCGGTGACTGCCATCAGCCCAATGGCGGCTGTGTAGACAATCACTGGACCTTTCATCTCTCCCAAATGAGCCCATAGATATTTTAATACCACGGCAATGATTGTCGCGACCAATGCGGTTGCTGCGAGGATTTGCCAAGGGGGTATGGCGCTGTCTCGCAGCCCCC
>JAESSK010000147.1 GCA_016764155.1 Rhizobiaceae bacterium | reverse complement strand
GGCGGTAATTTGAATATTTCCTTGATGGATCTTAACGCGCGCGACGCGCGCGAGGCGATTACTAAAATTTCCTGGGTGAAGGAAAGTAAGGTTTCAAAAATCTATCCCGATACTCTGGCAATCGATATCGTTGAACATGTGCCGTTTGCCATTTGGCAGATCAAAGGCCAGGTCAAGCTTATTTCAAGCGATGGTACGGTGCTGGGTGATCTGGCTGATATATCTGCCCATCCTGAATTTACCCGTTTGCCGTATATCGTCGGGCAGGGCGCTAATGTTGCGGCGCAGGAGTTCTTTAAAATCATTGGTGATTATCCTTCCCTCAGTGCTCTGTCTACCGCCTATGTTCGGGTTGCGGATCGTCGTTGGGATTTGACCATGACGGGCGGCATCAAGGTGATGTTGCCTGAAAATGGTACGGCTGATGCGCTTGATGCGCTCTACCAGTTGCAGGGCGAACAGGATATTCTCGCCCGCGATCTTGAAGTGGTGGACATGCGTTTGCCTGACCGCTTCACCATTAGGCTTTCCCAGCAAAGTGCTGATGAGCGTAAATTGGTGCATGACGATCAATTGCAATCGATGAAAAAAGCGTTGCACAAGGCAAGATACGGGGGCAATAAGATATGAGCCTGCTTTCCCGTGATGGCTTTTTGCCACGTATGAAGCCATTGCCAGCCAAGCGCTCGGTTATTGTGAGCGTGCTTGATATAGGCACATCAAAAATTTGTTGCCTGATTGCAAAACTTGATCCTCGTGAAGATGGTCTGGTTTTGGCAGGGCGCAGTCACACGATTGAAATTCTGGGCATTGGCCACCAACGCTCACGCGGCATTAAAAGCGGTGTTATTGTTGATCTGGATGCTGCGGAACAGGCGATCCGCCACGCTGTCGATGGGGCAGAGCGCATGGCAGGGATTATGGTTGAATCCCTGATCATGAACGTATCCTCCGGGCGTCTCGTCAGTGAAACATTTTCTGCTGATATCTCTTTGGATGGTTATGCGGTTGAAGATAAAGATATCGCTCAGGTTTTACGGGTCGGGGCAGAGCACGCTCTAGCGCCTGAACGCTCCGTGGTGCATTCGCTTCCAATTGGCTATTCGCTTGATGGTGATCACGGTATCATCCAGCCGCGCGGCATGATGGGCCAGCGTCTTGGTGTTGATATGCACGTGGTTACCGCTGAAAATGCACCGCTGCGCAATCTCGAACTCTGTATCAACCGGGCACATTTATCGGTTGAAGCGATGGTGGCGACACCTTATGCGGCGGGTCTTGCAGCGTTGGTTGAAGATGAGGCGCAGATGGGCTGTGCCTGTATCGATATTGGCGGCGGTACCACCACATTATCGATTTTTATGGATGGACGTTTCGTCTATGCCGATGCGATCGGGATTGGCGGCAATCATGTGACGATGGATTTGGCCCGTGGGCTTTCCACGCGCCTTGATGATGCGGAAAAACTGAAAGTACTGCACGGCTCCGTGCTGAATGGTACTGAAGATGCCAACGCAATGGTATCGATCCCTCAGGTGGCTGAGGATGATCAGGATATTCCAACGCAGGTGCCACTCAGCCATTTGAACAGAATTATTCGTCCGCGGGTTGAAGAAACACTGGAAATGATCCGTGACCGACTGGCTAAATCAGGCTTTGCCGATGCGGTTGGCAAACGGCTTGTGCTAACGGGCGGTGGCAGCCAGCTCAACGGGCTTGCTGAAATGGCGCGGCGGGTGTTGTCGCGCAATGTGCGGCTGGGACGGCCTTTGGGTATTTCCGGCATGCCACCAGCGGCTAAAGGACCAGCATTTTCGACAGCGGTTGGATTGTTGATCTACCCGCAGATTGCACAATATGAGAATTTTTCCGGTCATCGGAGCAGATCAAGAAGCTTGATGAGCGGACAGAGTGGGCCATTTTCGCGTTTTGGAAATTGGTTAAAAGAGAGTTTTTAATTACGGCGGCGACGCAAACTATACGGTTCTAATGTGGTTTTTTCCCATAGGGCCCCAACTGGAGACGAGACTATGACAATTAATCTGAAAAAGCCTGATATCACAGAGCTGAAACCTAAAATTACCGTCTTTGGTGTTGGCGGCGGTGGCGGCAATGCGGTCAATAATATGATCAATGGCGGTCTGGAAGAAGTCGATTTTGTGGTTGCAAATACCGACGCACAGGCGTTGAGCATGTCATCTTCTGAAAAGGTTATTCAATTAGGCGTGGATGTCACCGAGGGCCTTGGTGCTGGTTCACAGCCGGAAGTTGGTCGTGCTGCCGCAGAAGAATGCATTGATGAGATCCGTGATTATCTCGACGGAACCCATATGGCTTTTGTAACCGCTGGTATGGGCGGTGGTACTGGTACTGGTGCTGCACCGGTTGTTGCCAGAGCTGCTCGCGAAATGGGTGTCCTGACAGTTGGTGTGGTTACCAAGCCGTTCCATTTTGAAGGCGCGCGCCGCATGAAAACTGCGGAAGCCGGTATTCAGGAATTGCAGGAAAATGTGGATACACTGATCGTCATTCCAAACCAGAACCTGTTTCGTATTGCTAACGAAAAAACCGGCTTTGCCGATGCTTTCGGCATGGCTGACCAAGTGCTTTATTCCGGCGTTGCATGCATCACCGATTTGATGGTCAAGGAAGGCCTGATCAATCTTGATTTTGCTGATGTTCGCTCAGTTATGCGCGAAATGGGTAAAGCCATGATGGGTACAGGCGAAGCAAGCGGCGAAGGTCGGGCATTGGCTGCGGCTGAAGCTGCAATCTCCAACCCGCTGCTCGATGGGACATCGATGCGAGGCGCACAAGGCCTGTTGATTTCCATCACCGGTGGTCGTGATTTGACCCTGTTTGAAGTGGATGAGGCGGCAACACGTATTCGCGAAGAAATTGATGAAGAAGCCAATATCATTCTAGGCGCTACATTCGACGAAAGCCTTGAGGGCGTGATTCGGGTATCTGTGGTTGCTACTGGCATCGATAAAGGCGTCACGACAAGCGCAATTTCTCCTGCCACCCAGTCAATGGATGCCATTGGCATGCGTCAGAAAATTCAAACGCCGATTGGCCAGTCATCACTTGCTTCTGCAACTCCTGCGGTTTCTGCAAAACCAGTAAGCCCAGTAAATCCATTGAGCATTAAAACGCCAATGGCTGCTGCTCCGGTTGCAACGCCTGCTTCTTCGCCAGTTGAAGCATTGTCAAAGGCTGTTGAAAAAGAAGGCGTGAAGCTTGAGCCATTCAAGCCGGCCACCGGAATTTTCAATGACCCGATCATTGATGAAGAATTTGGCGCGGCACTTGAAAGTGAACTAATGCCGCTTGCAAATGAATTTGTGCCAACCATCGCGGAAAACCCCGGCAAAGTGTTCCAAACACCAAAGATTCCGGAAGTTAAGGATTTTCCTCCGATTGCACAGGCAGAAATGAATGCTGAAAGTGCGATGAAAAAGGATGCAGATCCAGTCGCTCATGCGGATGATCGTGGTCCAATGGGACTGTTGAGAAAACTAAAGCAGGGCTTTGGTGTCAGTGAGCAGGTAAAACCTGCACCCGAGATGAAACCGGAAGTTGCACCGATGGCAAGGGATGTTGCTGCGGCTCCTCAACCAAGTGCGCTGATGGCATCCCGCACAGCTCCTCTTGATGAAACAAAGCCCGCTGCACCGATGGCGCCTGCCGCTTCTCAATCGCGAATTGATGATAATCCATACGCTCCGCGCACCGGTCAATTGGACGCAAATGGGCGAACGATTCCCGCAGAACGCGCAGTGTCTGAAGATGATCAATTGGATATCCCAGCCTTTTTGCGCCGTCAGGCCAATTAGTTAGTGCATAAAAGCTGAAACATTGCCCCTTTGTTGCAAACGTAACAAAGGGGTTTTTTGTATTAAGATGTTGAAAATTAACACTTAAATCACATTAGCCCCCGTAAAGGTTGGTAACATATGGTAAGAAAGCGTGATTTGGTCATTAAGCTCCGATTAATTATGTTCAGGGCACAATAAGTAACAGACCAAATTGGGTTCCGGGTTCTCATGTTGAGAGTGTTTTTACCGGACGGATTGGCGGGGTGACTAATGGGGATTGATGTACTGGGACACCAGACGACGATTCGCGAGAAATTAGAGTTTGACGGCGTAGGAGTCCATTCGGGCCAGGCTGTATCCATGACTCTGCTTCCGGCGGATGCCGATACAGGTATCATTTTTAGCGTTGTAGATGCGGATAGCGGACAATCAACTGATTTATCCGCAACGTTGCGTGAGGTCGGTGCTACTGATCTTTGCACTGTTATAGGAAATCTTTCAGGCATTCATGTGGCAACGATTGAGCATCTTATGGCTGCTCTGCGCGCACTGAATGTTGATAATGTTATTGTTGAACTCGATGGCATGGAAGTTCCTGTCATGGACGGAAGCTCCGAAGTTTTTGTTGAAGCTATCCTAAATTGCGGTTTGACCTCTCTTGCAGCCACGCGCTGCTACATCAGGGTCAATAAGCCGATACGGGTTGATATGGGTGCATCATGGGGTGAATTTGTCCCTTATGAAGGTTCGCGCTTTGAAGTTGAGATCGATTTTGACAGCGAAATCATCGGACGGCAAAAATTTGCCTCTGATATGAATGCTGATATTTTCACCAGAGAATTGAGCAGGGCCAGAACCTTTGGCTTTATGAAAGATGTGGAACGGCTGTGGGCAGCTGGTTTTGCACTTGGCTCTTCATTGGAAAATTCCGTTGCAATCGGGGATGATAACAAAATCATCAATCCTGAAGGATTGCGATACAAAGATGAGTTTGTTCGCCATAAGGCGTTAGATGCGGTTGGTGATCTGGCGCTCGCTGGTGCTCCGATCATTGGTTGCTTCCGCTCTTATCGCGGTGGACANAAATTAAATGCGCTTACTCTTGANGCTTTGTTGTCTGATAAAGATGCGTTTGATTATGTGGAATCTTCGCGCCCACGGACCAATGTTGGTCATGGTGATCTGGTTGCAGTAAGCGCACCAGCCTATGCGGCAGTGTTCATTTAGGGCGATTATTCTTTTAGTTTTGTAGTTTTCTGTGCAAATCCAATAATTTGTTCCTATGTGGTATGGAACAATTGTTGGCTTTTGCCACAATGTAGCAGCAATCTGGAACCATAAGCAGAATTGATTTTTATTGAGTTTCGGAACTGGCTAGGCTAATTTGATATGGTCAGGCCAATTAGCCGGATGGCGTTAAATAGAGTTTTGATATGTTTTGCAGGCAGGAAATGATAACAGCATCTCGCATAAATGGTGAACAGGCCAAGGGTCGGGTAATGACCGGGCTGGTGGTTGCGTGNACCTTATTGTTGGCCTCTTGCAGTACGGCGGAGCTCACCAGCAGTGATTTTGTCGATGATATCCAGCCCGCCGATGTGCTTTACAATCAGGCACTGGCGAATTTGGATGCCGGCGATNTGAAGGAAGCCTCAGAAAGGCTGACCGAATTAGACCAGCAGCATCCATATTCNGAATATTCACGTAAATCTCTTATTCTGTCGACTTTCATTAATTACCGTCAGGGAAAATATTCTGATGCNATCGGTACGGGAAAGCGGTTCATACAGCTCTATCCCGGGCATAAGGATACCGCTTACGCGCAATATCTGATTGGCATGTCCTATTTCCGTAGAATGCCACACATCACNCGAGATCAAACCGTTACCGGCAACGCTTATAANGCGATGAATACCGTGGTGCAGAATTATCCNGATAGCGAATACGCAGAAGATGCCAAAACCAAGATGCGCGTCACGCTGGATCAGCTTGCCGGCAAAGAAATGCTGGTCGGGCGCTATTATCAAGAGCGTCGGGAATTTTTAGGTGCGATAAACCGTTTTCGCAAAGTAATTGAGCGCATGCAGACCACACGCCATGTGGAAGAAGCGCTGGCGCGATTGACTGAGTGCTATTATTCGCTCGGCCTTGTGGGCGAAGCCCAAACCGCCGCGGCAATTCTTGGCCATAACTTCCCGGAAAGCCAGTGGTATAAAGACACCTATGCCTTGCTACAAAAAGGTGGTCTGGAGCCCAGTGAAAATAAACGCTCCTGGCTTTCCAAAGCTGGCAAAAAAATCAACAAAACATCTTAGGTTTAAATCCGTATGCTATCGCAGCTATCAATTCGTAATATTGTTTTGATTGAGCGTCTGGATTTGGAGTTCGTCGGCGGCCTNTCTGTATTAACNGGTGAGACGGGGGCNGGTAAATCCATATTGCTTGATGGNTTGTCTCTAGCGCTTGGTGCGCGTGGNGATGGTGGNCTTGTGAGAAATGGTGCGGAGCAGGGCAGTATNACTGCGGTATTTGAACTTTCGTCATCTCATCCTGCNCGTAANTTTTGCCTTGAAAATGAACTTCCAGACGAGGATAGTTTGATCCTTCGAAGGGTGCAGACAAGCGATGGCCGGACACGGGCTTTCATCAATGACACCGCNGTTTCGGCTACTTTNNTGCGTAAATTGGGCAAGATGCTGGTTGAGATACACGGCCAACATGATGATCGTGCCATGTTGGAACCTCAGACCCACAGGCTGGTGATTGATGCCTTTGGTGGGTTGGGGAAAATGGCNGAAGCGGTTTCAAAATCGTGGAAGGGTTGGCGCGAAGTACAGCGTGAACTGGATGTGTTTCAGGCGAAAATCGAAGCAGCGCAGCGCGAGGGNGATTANCTTCGTTCTTCATGTGCTGAACTTGAAAAACTGGCACCGGAGCCCGGCGAAGAAACCCAGTTGGACGANGACCGTCGNCGNTTGATGGGGATTGAACAAATCACCACCGATTTNTCGGAAGCCCACGAAATTTTGTCAGGTAAGGGGTCGCCCGTGCCTACGCTTTCCAGCCTGACGCGCCGCTTGGTGCAAAAGCAGGAACAAGTGCCNGGATTGCTGGATGAGACCGTAGAGGCGCTGGATCAGGCNCTGAATGCGCTTTATTCGGCNCAGGACAGTCTGGAAGTTGCNCGCCGTGACAGTGATTTTGATCCGGCCGAATTGGAGTNTCTTGAGGAGCGCCTCTTTGCGCTTAGGGCGGCATCGCGCAAATATTCGGTTGCTGTTGAGAATTTGCCGGATTTGGCCGTTAAAATGCGTGAAGATCTTGCTGATCTGGATGCGGGTGAGGAAAAGGTTGATGCACTTTTGGCAAAATGCAGTGAGATGGAACAGAAATATTTCGATCTCGCTGAGGGTTTGAGCAAAAAGCGGACAATTGCTGGAGAACAGCTTTGCAAGCGTGTGATGGCAGAATTCCCTTCCTTGAAGCTTGAGGCGGCGGAGTTTATGATTGAACAGAATTCGTCCCGCGATGTGGCTGGTCCAAACGGCATTGATGAACTCGAATTTTGGGTGCGAACCAATCCGGGTACAAAGGCTGGTCCTATTGCTAAAGTGGCATCNGGCGGCGAATTATCTCGGTTTTTACTGGCTCTGAAGGTTGCAAATTTTGATAAAGGCACCGTACCCACATTGGTTTTTGATGAAATTGATACAGGTGTCGGTGGTGCGGTGGCNGATGCAATTGGCCAAAGGCTTGCACGCCTTTCTGCTGGGGTTCAGGTTTTATCCGTCACCCATGCACCGCAGGTNGCGGCGCGTGCTGACCATCATTTCTTGATTTCGAAACAGACGGATAAAAAAGCTGATCATGTGACCACATCGGTTGTGCCGATTTCAGATGATGGCCGTCAGGATGAAATTGCTCGCATGCTATCGGGGGCATCTGTCTCTAAAGAAGCNAGAGCGGCTGCAAATCAGCTTTTGGCCCAATCAATAAACTAGTNNCTGANCTCAGTATCAATTAAGCAATTNAATAGTTTTTGCTTGGATTTTTTTCTATTGATTGTTACCCATNTAGTANTGCTACTTTAAGGGGCGTTATCGTGCAAAATATACTTGTAAAAAATATACTAATTTTTGGGTTTTCACTTTTGATTGCGGGCGTAAATCTTGCGGATGTTCAAGCTCGCGTGATTGTTCATGAGAAAGAGAAGTTTTATTCTGTTCGGGGNAAGACNGGNGCGCAAATTGTCCTAAACCTAATGAAATCTGGCACCCGAATTTCAAAATCAAACCATGCTATTGCTTCGACCAAAATCAAATTCGATTTCAAGAATATTAGGGGGCGGGCATCGAGAAGAAGTTGCAAGGTNAGCAATGTCGATATTATTGTTTCACTGACNTACACTTATCCNAAATGGCGCGGNTATAAACGNGCNGGTCCGAAGGCNAGGAAGAGCTGGGATAAATTCATGCGCGAAGTTAAAAAGCATGAGCGCAAGCACGGCCGTATTGCTGTGGATGTGGCGCATAAGGTTGAGCGTGGCTTTAAGCGCGGCAGAGGAAAAGTTGCAAATAAATGNAAAGGCTGGGTGAANTCTGTNGATCGTAAAATTGCGCCGTTGATCGCGCGGCATCATAGGCGGCAAGTGCAGTTCGACAAGCGNGAACATACCAAATATAGCCGCGTTACGCGTTCCATTATTGCNTTGATCAANACCAAATAACCCTTGCNCCAACGGCTCGTTTTGATAACGCTTNCAAAAGNAAGGAATCGATAAACGCGAGATAGAATATGAGCAATGCCAACGTTCTGGTAGATGAACTGGATACCGCCTCGGCGAAAGCCGAGTTAGAGCGGTTGGCGGGCNAGATTGCGCATCATGATGCGCGTTATTACGCCGAGGATGCGCCGGAAATTTCCGATGCTGAATATGACCAATTGCGCCGTCGTAATCTGGCGATTGAACAGCTCTATCCCGAGCTTGTGCGTGAGGATAGCCCTTCGTCACGGGTGGGGTTTGCTGTCCTTGATAAGTTTGAAAAAGCCACCCATGCCTTGCCTATGTTGTCGCTGGATAACGCCTTTANCGATGANGATGTACGCGAATTTGATGCCCGGATACGGCGGTTTTTAAAGCTGGGTGCAGGGACNGTNTTATCGCTGACGGCGGAACCGAAGATTGATGGNCTNTCNCTTTCACTGCGCTATGAGCATGGNAAATTGCAGGTAGCCGCGACTAGGGGGGATGGTTCTACCGGCGAGAACGTAACGGAGAATGCCCGTACCATCACCGATATTCCNACTGTGCTGNATGGTGAGAATATTCCCGATGTGGTTGAAATTCGTGGTGAAGTTTATCTAACTCACAAATCGTTTGCTGCATTGAATGCGCGCATGGAAAAACAGGGAAAGCCTTTATATGTGAACCCGCGTAATACGGCTGCGGGNTCTTTACGCCAGCTTGATAGTGCNGTNACNGCNTCGCGCCCNCTGAAGTTTTTTGCCTATGCNTGGGGNGAGATGAGCGCCATGCCATCGAACACCCAAATGGGCATGGTGGCGCAAATGGCCGAGTGGGGATTTAAGATCAATCCNTTGATGGAACTATTTGAAGATATNGATGCTTTGATTACCCATTATCACCGGATTGAAACCGAACGTTCATCGTTGCCTTATGATATTGATGGGGTGGTTTACAAAGTAAACGACCTTGGCTTGCAGGAGCGTTTGGGTCTTATCACACGTTCTCCACGCTGGGCGATATCGCACAAATTTCCGGCGGAAAAGGCATGGACGACTTTGCTGGGGATTGACATTCAGGTGGGGCGTACTGGNGCGTTGACGCCGGTGGCGCGGNTGNAACCGATTAATGTGGGTGGTGTGGTGGTCACTAATGCGACGCTGCATAATCAGGATTATATTGAAGGCATCGGAAATAATGGCGAAGAAATTCGTTCAGGCAAAGATTTGCGTATTGGTGACCGGGTTCAGATACAGCGTGCGGGAGATGTTATTCCGCAGATTTTAGATGTGGATCTAAACAAACGCGATGAGAATTCGAAACGGTTTGAATATCCGGAAATTTGTCCTGCTTGCGGCAGTCATGCGGTGCGGGAAATCAATGAGAAAACCGGTCGCGCTGACAGTGTGCGGCGCTGTAGCGGTGGTCTGATTTGTCCGGCGCAGGCGAAGGAACAGTTGAGGCATTTTGTTTCGCGCAATGCATTTGATATTGAAGGTTTTGGCGTCAAACAGGTCGAAGCGTTTTATGATGATGGTTTGGTGATGAATGCTGCTGATATCTTCACCCTTCGTGACAGAGATGAACGCTCTCTGAAAAAGCTAAAGAACCGCGACGGTTGGGGTACGACCAGTGCCGCGAAATTGTTTGATGCGATCGATGCCAAACGTAAAATCGAACTGCATCGGTTTATGTTTGGGCTTGGCATTCGCCATGTGGGGCAACAAACAGCCAAGGATATGGCTAAGG